>NZ_CAJCFU010000061.1:0-1503 GCF_903968575.1 Arsenophonus endosymbiont of Apis mellifera
TGAGCGATCAGATAGTCTCCGACTAACGGGAATCCCCCTCCTGAGTCACGAAGTGTGAAGGTGGGGGAGGATGTCAAAAAGTATAAATTTATTATAATGGTCAGGGTTTTTATTTTATTTGTCATTTTTATAAATTATATCAGTGATGCTCCCTATTCCATATTCATTTAATACAATAAATCAGCTATACCGCTAACTTTATATAATCACCAATTGTTATGGCAAAAAATATTTTTTATTACTAAGTTTGAATTAAAAAATAATTGAAGATTATAAAAAATATTTGTCATCATGAGAATAACAATTGTCCAATAATAAATTGATTGCCAGCGAATATTTTATTCGAGGAAATAGTGTTATGACACCAATTAAAATAATTAGGCTATAATATGATTAAATGAAAAAATTATTCTATAAAATAAATAAAATTTTTGGATGGGAATTTTATGACGGATTAATAATTTTTTTGTTGTGAATTTTATGGGGATTTCTTTTAAAAACCTTAAAGCCAATATGTTAATGATAATATTTTTGGTAAAAAAATTTATTAATTAATATATAAAAATAATTTAATGTTTAAATAGGAAAACATATGAAATTAAAAAATTTTTTTATCATGAGCTTTATATTAACTGTATCTTCAAGTCTATGGGCTCATGGCTATATAAAATCGCCGGCAAGCCGAGCATATAAATGCGCACAGGGAATAAATAAAACATGTGGTGATATAAAATATGAACCGCATAGTGTAGAACAACGCTCCGGATTTCCTGATAAGGATTTCCCACAGGATGGTAAATTAGCCAGTGGGGGTATTAAACGATTTGGTAAACTAGATGAAGCGGGTGAAAACAGATGGCATAAAACTCAAATGCAAGTGGGAGACAATATTTTTTCTTGGCATCTTAACGCTCGACACAGTACAGCTAATTGGCGTTTTTATCTTACCAAGAATGGTTGGGATCCTAATGTACCATTGGCCCGTGCGGCATTTGATTTAAAACCTTTCTGTACCCAATATGATGGTGGCGCAATACCCAAAGCAGACGTTAGCATAATTTGTAAAGTGCCTGTTGATCGTATTGGTTATCATATCATTTATGGTGTTTGGCAGATTGCTGATACGAGTAATAGTTTCTATCAAGTGATAGATGCGATTTTTCCTGATAATGATAAGAAGCAACCTACCGAACCAGATATTAAAGAACCAACTGTAACGACAACCAGTCAACCAGGTGAACCGGTTGTGGCGGATACGACAGTAACTGGCACCAAGNCGNCAACCNAATCNGTNATCANGCAACCAACCGTAACGACAGCCAATCAACCGGATGAGCCGGTTATCACGGATACGGCAGTAACTGGCACCAAGCCGGCAACCGGATTGGTGGTCACGCAACCAACCGTAACGACAGCCAATCAACCGGGTGAACCGGTTGTGGCGGATACGACAGTAACTGGCACCAAGTCGCCAACCAAATCCGTGATCANGCAACCAACCGT
>NZ_CAJCFU010000062.1:0-5986 GCF_903968575.1 Arsenophonus endosymbiont of Apis mellifera
CAGCGTTTCATTTCTTCACAAGCGCCTTTTCGGTCATCAGCGTTGAGCTTTTTGAGTAATGTCGATTTGGCAAAATTTCCCACACCCACGTTGTAAGAAAATGAATAAAGCGCTGCTTGAGTCAGTGTGTTGATATTGACCTTGACCAGCGGGTCAACATACCGTTTAACCACCTTCAAATCGTCATCAAGCCACTTATCACAATCTTCTTGTGTGTAAGTCCGGTTACGGTGAATATCGTTACCTGTGTGACCGTAACAAACAGAAAGCACACCGCCACCATCGAAATAGGGCTTAAGTCTCAGCCCTTCGAAATGGGTTATCATGCTTGACGCTAAAAGCAATGCACTACCGCCTGTTGCCATCAATATTTTTTTCGGTATTTTCATATTGACGCTCCTTAAGTTTGTACTCCTTTTTGCGGTAGTACACGTTGATTAAAAATGTCGCTATCGTGCAGGCAATGCCTACTACGGCTACCCACTGCTCAAGAGTGAAGAAACCCAAAATAGTGGTCATAATGCCCCAGAGATAGGCTGTGGGAGTTGAGTATTTTTCAGACATGTGCATATACCCTGCCGTTGAGGGTTCCATTGCTTTGAATAATGATGAGTTGAAAGATTTTTTGTGCCAAGACCTAATTTTGCTCAGCATTTAAATTGTCAATTTGATAAAATTTATTCAGCTATTAATTTTAGTTAATGGCTAATCACTAAAAATTATTGAGGAAATAGAATGCAGAAATATCAAAAAACTTGCTTGTTGAAATGAAATATACAACTAACATCGGTTCTCCTGAAGCATTACTTAATGAAATTAATGTATTAAAGATGATTATTACTAATTTATTTTATAAGCTGCCAGAAAATCAACGTAAAGAGATGGTTAATGAAATATCTGCACATATTGAAAACAGCGTAGTGAAAAATATGCTCGACAATTTTAAACTCGTTGATAAGTAACTTTACAATTTGTTTTAAAATTAGACGTTGCATTTTTTACATGCGTTAAATCTAAAGCATTTTGAAAAATAGCATCCACACTATCTTCTGATTTAGTACAGCAGTTCACATTATTCATCTTTGTGAACTGTTTTTCCAATTCACCAATTCTACTTTCTAATACTTCTATACGTTCGTCCATATTTTTTATCTCATGTTTAACCATTGAACAGGGAGCCAACCGCGTTACTGGTTTTAATTATTCGATCTGTCAGTTTTGCGGCGGCGTAAACGAAAAGCCCCACCATCAACAAGGGGTGTTTCTTCGTAAGTCGATCTTTTCGTTGATCTTTTTTTGCTCAAGAATATAATAACGACATATAGTATATGTTTTGAATACTAAATACTATATATAGGAATCCCTGATAGCGACAACTATCAGGGACGGAAGATAAAACGACAAGGTTTTACATGTGATCACGCATTTAGTTTATTTCACTTGGTGATCTGTGTAAAGCCCTGTTTATATACAGGACTGATTTTAATGAATAAGAATATTTGTCAAAAGCCTCATCGCTACAACCATTTATTTACATCTCTTTCTAATAATCAAGGTCAAAATAGTCGTCACAAATGTGCGGGATGCGCCTATGAATTAGGTCGTCACCATGCGCTTACTGGAGCGCAAAAAGCTTATGACGACTCAGTTTTAACTCAAATTTCAGATAGTCAAGCTGGCGCTCTTCGTCATAAAGATGCTTTTGAGTCATATAATCACGGCTATCAATCCGTTTTCAAAATAGCATAAAAAGTAAAACCCCACGCTTTCACGTGGGGCTATGCACTACTGGCTTATTTACCGTATGGATCGTGCGAATTCACAAAAAAAGTAGTGCACCAACAAGATATAACTATTTGGGTGACAACACAAGTCAAAAAGAATCGATAATTAATTTTATTTCGTGTCTAAATTGTCTTTATAAACACAGACACTATCACAATATCATTATTTTTACGATCGTAAAGTTATTTATTTAATTCTTTGAACAAATTTATCCATCTCTAAATTAATATTAAGCATCATCAACATTCCCTCAATTACCCCTTCCGCTTTTTGTAATTTTTTACCAATATGTGTATCTGAGCAACTATATTGTCGAGCTAGCTGAATAAAAGTTTTTCCAAAAACATAATACTCAAATAATAAATCATGAATATCGCGATTATTTTTATTTAGTTTTGCTACACAGCTGGAGATTATCATTGCGTCATCTTCACAGCATTGCGGCCTAGATTTTATTTTCTTTGGTATCACGCCTTTAAAACCAGCTGCTATGTGAGACCAGGCTACATCGTAGGGATTATCAGCAACCCATGCCCCCCATCTTTCAAGTACTTGCTGTATGTCTCGCATTAATATTCTCCAATACATTATATCAAAGTTCTTTTATTTTCTTTCTATATTTATTGCGAATTTCTTTTAATATTTCAGGCGTGTATTTAATTATTTCGTTATTATTTTCTAATTCTATTACTTTATTAATTCCTATTTTATTAATTAAACCTATTCTATATTCAGATATAGCGCCTGATTTATGTGTATTACATGCAGAACATTGCTTATGACAATTATTTTCATTAAAGCGTATTTGTGAAGCTGAGGCTGTTGTTTTGTAATGACCCGCATGATAACTAATTGCTGTTTTACTGCCACAGCTAATACATCCCTCGTTTTTATCTCTTTCTCGAATATAATCGTTAAATACTCTTTGCGTCATGCACAGCCAATGCGACAGCGGTTTTAATGCTGTCTTTCTTTGCTTTAATTGACGTCTTTCTTCGATAACTCGCTTTTTAGCTAACTTATCTAGATGTTGACGTGCATATTGAATTGCGCATTGATGATTGCAAACAAGTTGAAGTGATTTTTGAGAAGTGAATTTATTCTTGCAGATTTTACAGATTTTCGGCCTCAGCTTTTTAGCTGAGTTCATATTTTATAAGTTTCCGAATGCGATTAATAACCAAAAAATGATAACAAAGATGATAAGAAAAATTAGCCAATTATCCATCTTGCTCTCTCTTAAGTTTCATGTATTGAGAGTTATCAGGTATCGTCACAAAACAACGTATGCCAATCGCCCAACATTCCACTTTTTGCATAAAGACATGCATTTCCCCCGTATCAAGTTTTGATGTCCTCCTGAGCGTTCTGACGCGCTCTGGCTGCTGTGTGGTCACATCGATACGCTCTACAACTTCATAACCTAAGAATGTATGTTTCAACATTTCTTTCACCTGCTCTGCGGTAAAGTTAGCGTTGTTAGCACACAAATACTTACTTAACTCTGCACACCACAAATGAAAAAGTGAATTTTGCGATAATGAACGGGTTTTACGGTAAGGCTTGATAATGAGACGATGAGGTTTATTTGTTGCTAGAGCTGCTTTTAAGGTTTGCCAGACGTTTTGTTTAGTTGATTCGTGAAGGATTATATTATCCTCCATATTCCTCCTTCATCCACTTATTTAATTTATTAAAAACCTTTCTACTTGCTCTAACCTGTTTTTTGGTGGGCTTTAAACGAAAAATATAATGTTCAGTAATATAATCAGTCTCAAATTTTACTATCCAAAACCTTTTGTCTGTTTTAAATTTTTCGTCAACATAATAAATTTCACGATTTATCTTCAAAATGCACCTCCTGTTATCTTTATTTCAAGAAAATATCGTTAAACAAGACAAAAAATAAATATATCATTGAGATAGCTAAAGATGTAACAGCCACTACTGACAAAAACCTCAAAGAATTAATAAGCCACGTACTGCTGTCAGTTGTGATAGTTAACATTATCACCGACATCGCAACACCTAAAAAGCAAAATAGATTCATGCTAATTCTGTAAATAAAGTTAATTATTTCATGCATTACCAGTCTTCCTTAGGAGGCTCAGGTAATGGCATCCAATAATCCGGCTCGAAAGTTAATTTTTCATCTTTATTACAATGATAAATGAAAGTACTATTCTCATTCTCTCGCCAGCCAACTTCAATTTCAAAGTCATCATTACAACGCTTACAAATTAAAACCAGTTCGTCTACTAATGGCAATCGTTCTTCACATTTAATCCACTTCATCATTAATCTCCTTACAGATAAAATTTATCAACTTGATTTGAGCTTGCTTTCCAGCTTTTACATTGATAGCAGTCCAGTAGTAACCTATCTCGCTAAATTGCATTTTGAACATGGACGGCTGGGATAACATTTTCAGGCAATCTTTTTCTGATAGTGCTCTGTCGCTAAAGCGCTGCCAATGCACAGGTTCGCCGCCATCCTTAACAAGGGTTGCTTCAATTTGGTATTTCATTGGGGGGGTCCTGATTAAATCGTTGCGCCTTGAGCGTAGCGCCTTAAACTTTGTTGATGAGATGATTGTGAGATTGCTCCTGCTTCCTGTTGATTGGTATCGATAAAATGACCGTTTTTAAACTCCTGATAAACCGTACCCGTTTTGCCAAATCGATTTTTGGTTACAATAATTTCAGCATACTTCGCTGAGGGTGAATTTTCGTTATAAACCCCGTCACGATACAGCATGATAATGCTGTCTGCATCTTGCTCAACGTTGCCAGAATCCCGTAAATCAGCGTTAACTGGGCGCTTGTTTGTCCGCTTTTCAACCTCTCTTGATAACTGGCTCAATGAGATTACGGGCGTTTTTAATGTTTTTGCCAGCCGTTTCAAATTCGCGGAAATATGCGCTATCGCAAGGTCATTTCGTTCAGCTCTCGGTTTATCAATTAATCCGAGGTAATCAACCATGATTAACGACAGTTGGGGATATTCTTTTTTTTGTCTGGTGGCAACAGAGGCTATCTGCTCAACAGTAAGTTTACTTGCATCCACTATCCATACATCTAAATCATGCAACAAACCAATCGCACCAGTTATCTTATTCCAGTGTTCCTGCTCTAATCGTGAGGGATTTCTCAACATTGAAACGGGGAGATTTGACGCCTGGGCAATCTGTCTTTCAATGATTTGGCCTGAATCCATTTCCATTGAAAAAATAAGCACGCCACGCCGCTGATTTATGTCCCTGATTTCCTGACTGGCAACACTTCTGGCAATCTTCAATGCAAATTCGGTTTTCCCCATACCCGGTCTGGCAGCAACAATCACTAAATCCACCGGATTAATACCTCCCGTTATCTCATCCAGCTCACTTATACCTGTTTTTAAGGCGCTTGACTGTTCACCGTTTTGTAGACGATTTTCCAGTAACTCGGTGTAATCACTAATAAGTTCCTTCAAATTTACAGGCTTGATTTCTTCTTTCGAAGTTCGCAATTTTGTCGCTTTCGACAAAAAATCATCAATAGCCTGCGTGGCTGACTGGATAGACCCATTAGCAACAACATCCTTGACCGAATTTATCATCGCTAAAAATTCCCGTCGTTGATAATTCTCAGCAACCATTTTTGCATAACCTTTCAAATTGGCTGCACTCGGGCAATCTTTAGCCATCGACATAACCTGAATAAAATTACCCTTTCCCATCTGTTCAGCCACCATCACCATATCAATCATGCTTCTGGTTTTAGCCTGGCATTGAATTATTTTGTAGATTTCACGACAGAAATGGGAGGAAAAAGCATTAGGCTCAAGCGTAGACAATACATCACTGGCGTCTGGCGTTAAACCTGAAATCAGCAAACCCCCTATCACGCTTGCCTCAAGTTGATAGTTGACCATGTTAATACCCCCTATCGGCAAACTTCCCTTCACGAACGCCTGTTAGCGTGGTTTCTCTCAGCAGGTAATCAATATCCGCTGTCCAGCCCGTGTTGTTCTCACCAAAGTAAAACGGCTTTGCCATGCCAACGAATGCTCTCACGTAGGCTCGCCAGCCATCTAGGTTTGGATTAGCCAGTAAGCCAACAATTT
The DNA here is from genome assembly GCF_903968575.1 of Arsenophonus endosymbiont of Apis mellifera. Classification (NCBI taxonomy): domain Bacteria; kingdom Pseudomonadati; phylum Pseudomonadota; class Gammaproteobacteria; order Enterobacterales; family Morganellaceae; genus Arsenophonus; species Arsenophonus endosymbiont of Apis mellifera. Next base: position 5,893 of record NZ_CAJCFU010000062.1, read on the forward strand.
TCTTCAAACGGGTTTTACGCTTGGGATTGGCTTCAACAGCGTGGGGTAGTCTGTCACCCACTTCCTCGTTGTAGGCAACCAGATAATCGTTGTA
>NZ_CAJCFU010000063.1:0-4137 GCF_903968575.1 Arsenophonus endosymbiont of Apis mellifera
CAGCGTTTCATTTCTTCACAAGCGCCTTTTCGGTCATCAGCGTTGAGCTTTTTGAGTAATGTCGATTTGGCAAAATTTCCCACACCCACGTTGTAAGAAAATGAATAAAGCGCTGCTTGAGTCAGTGTGTTGATATTGACCTTGACCAGCGGGTCAACATACCGTTTAACCACCTTCAAATCGTCATCAAGCCACTTATCACAATCTTCTTGTGTGTAAGTCCGGTTACGGTGAATATCGTTACCTGTGTGACCGTAACAAACAGAAAGCACACCGCCACCATCGAAATAGGGCTTAAGTCTCAGCCCTTCGAAATGGGTTATCATGCTTGACGCTAAAAGCAATGCACTACCGCCTGTTGCCATCAATATTTTTTTCGGTATTTTCATATTGACGCTCCTTAAGTTTGTACTCCTTTTTGCGGTAGTACACGTTGATTAAAAATGTCCCTATCGTGCAGACAATACCGATTACTGCCACCCACTGCTCAAGGGTAAAGAAACCTAGAACAGTCGTCATGATGCCCCAAAGGTAGGCGGTAGGTGTTGAGTATTTTTCAGACATACGCATATGCCCTCCTATTGAGGGTTCCATTGCTTTGAATAAATGTTAATTTGATTAAATTAAGCTAAGATTGCGATACAGCTAATTGATGAATTAGCTGATACTTAAATTAATAAACTAGAGAATGAAAAAATGATTGAGAAAAAATTTTACCCATTTAAATTTAACATGAATAAATCTATTCCAGAACCCATTGTACACGAGCTTGTAGCTATTAAGCAAGTTTTATTGGCGATAATTGCAACTGACTATGAGAAAAGACAAGTTGTGTTAGATGGGCTGTCAGAGATTAACTCACCAATAATGAAAGACGTAGTTAAAAATATTAAGCTGATTGACGCAAATCAGCTTTAATACACATCCCCGCATCGACACTGTGTTGATAATTGACTTTACAATTTGTTTTAAAATTGGATGTAGCCTTTTTTACTCGGGTTAAATCTAAAACGTTTTGAACAATAGCATTAACACCATGTTCTGATTTAGTACAGCAGTTCACCTTATTCATCTCTGTGAACTGTTTTTCCAATTCAGCTATTCTACTTTCTAATACTTCTATACGTTCGTCCATACTTTAACCTCATGTTTAACAATTAAACAGGAAGACAGCCGCCTTACTTGTTTAAGCTATTTGAACTGACAGTTTTGCGGTGGCGAAAACGAAAAGCCCCACCATCAACAAGGGGTGAAAATTCGTAAGTCGATCTTTTCGTTGATCTTTTTTTGCTCAAGAATATAATAACGACATATAGTATATATTTTGAATACTAAATACTATATATAGGAATCCCTGATAGCGACAACTATCAGGGACAGAAGATAAAACGACAAGGTTTTACATGTGATCACGCATTTAGTTTATTTCACTTGGTGATCTGTGTAAAGCCCTGTTTATATACAGGACTGATTTTAATGAATAAGAATATTTGTCAAAAGCCTCATCGCTACAACCATTTATTTACATCTCTTTCTAATAATCAAGGTCAAAATAGTCGTCACAAATGTGCGGGATGCGCCTATGAATTAGGTCGTCACCATGCGCTTACTGGAGCGCAAAAAGCTTATGACGACTCAGTTTTAACTCAAATTTCAGATAGTCAAGCTGGCGCTCTTCGTCATAAAGATGCTTTTGAGTCATATAATCACGGCTATCAATCCGTTTTCAAAATAGCATAAAAAGTAAAACCCCACGCTTTCACATGGGGCTATGCACTACTGCCTTATTTACCTATATGTACCATACGAGCTTACAAAAAGTAGTGCGTTGATAAGATATTATTATTTGGTTAATGAAGCAACAAAAAACCCCGCAAAAAGCGAGGTTCTAATATATGTTTAAGCGCTAACTCAATAGCTTTACGCTACTATAGCATATAATACTGTACGGATGTACGGACAGTCAAGTATTTTACTGAGGATTTGATCAGTATTTAACGCCGCTGTAAAAATTGCTGTATCTCTGCTTGTTGCCAGCGTGCTAATGTATCGGTCAAAACAAAGGTATGCTCCTGATTACTCTCTTTAAGTAATTGTTTCATCTCAGCTAAAACCTTCTCTGCGTCCTCACGTTTGCGTAGTACTCGCCTTACGGCCTGTTTCTCCGCTTCATAGATCGCTTCTTTAACGCCATTGGTGAAGTTATAAATCTTTTCGCATTCTTTTGCTATTATCGGTATCTGGTTAACTTCAAAGTTTTGTGGTGACTCTACGCCTGTTGCATGACGTAAAGCATACCAGATGCCTTGTGTCCATGAACGCTCAAATCGGAAGCCGTTGGCCATCGTCCAAATTAAACGAGAAAGATGTGAGGTGTCATCTGCGGTTAATAATTCTCTGGCTTCTGGAGAATATTGCGGGTGCTCATACTTACCCGTTTTGCGGATCGATGGAAGGACTTCATTTGTTACCCATTTACGAAATCGCCAAGGTAAAGTCCCCTGCTTAACAGCATCACGACACCGTAATACTAGAGTGTAAAGACCAGACTCGTTGATGATATTAGCATCACCTTGACGCCCTAAGTTAAACTTAGACCGTTCATCTTCATCTAATGATTTCAATGACATAGAGGGATTACTTAATTGAAGAACATTGCAAATATCTTCTGCGATAAACCACGGTTCACCATTGCTGATGATTGTACGAATGTCTTGATCTTCAAATTTAAATTCAACAGATTTAATAGCTATAGTAGCCATGATTAAACTCCTTGCGAATTTTAGTTACGTCTGCCAGTCAGTAGCTGGTAGCCGGGCGTCAACTAGAGCTTCACAAGACGCTCCGGGCATATTCCCCTTTCGGGTGTTTTATTACGCCTCTCCACCCGGCCTTCGGATGTGCTTACGCCGTTTTATAGGCATAAAAAAGCCGCAGGGCTATCGGGTGCGGATGACCGCTTGTGAATTCTAGTGCGGTCAGCATACGATAGTCTATACGGTGTTGTCAATTTGTTGCTTTAAGGAGTGTGTGAACTGTGCCCGCTATGTAGGATTCAGCCCTACCCATGTAAGCCGTGATATAATCAGGTCTTTTCTTCCAGTTTTTAGCTATCATTCGGCATGAAATATGATGCTGATAATGTAAGCAAATAATGTTATATCCATCGATGTCATATTTCTTTAATCCTGCTACGGCCTTATCAACTATTTCGCCTTCCTCATCACTTAGCCAAGGTCTGTCATCATCGAATTTAATAGGAGCAATGGTAGACATACCTTTGTACTCGGTTCCAATGCGGCTCATGCTCCAGTTTCCCCATGCTTCCAGTAAATCTTTTACGTGCCTACTCATCTCCCCTCCGGCAAAAATATGAATTGAGGCATGGTATCAATGCCCTGCGTTGAATAGTAATGGTGTTTTAAAGTGTGTGGGCTTTTTCTTCGCCCATTCGAAAGGTAATGCCGGCCTGATACCAATCCGGCAAGAAAAACTCAATGCGCCCTAAAAAACCTTTAAGTCGCATCGTTTTCATTCTTTTTAGCTCACTTTTCATTTGACGGTAGATTTCATCCATTTCACCCACCTTGAGCCTTACAGGGGTATTTGCTAGCATCGCTATTTTGGCAATGGTCATCTCACCGTAGGTAATTTCTGCATGCGCGGTAAACTCGTAAGGGTCTTCGCCTAATTTACGATGACAGCCTTGACAGTGCGAAAAACTATTTAAGGGGTGATAACGGGTGGCTTTATGTCGTCTTGATTTGAAGTGTGAGCAGTGCAGCTTAGCGCGTTCATGCTGAAAATGTCGTCCGCAATAATCACATATCCAGTTCGTTCTTTCGCGAACTAATTCAGAGAACACGGCATCGTATTTATCCCTTTTTAGTGCCATTTAATTTTCCTATGCCTGTTTTAATTTCATATACTCCGAACTTTCCGGTATCGTCACAAAACAACGTATGCCAATCGCCCAACATTCCACTTTTTGCATAAAGACATGCATTTCCCCCGTATCAAGTTTTGATGTCCTCCTGAGCGTTCTGACGCGCTCTGGCTGCTGTGTGGTCACATCGATACGCTCTACAACTTCATAACCTAAGAATGTATGTTTCAACATTTCTTTCACCTGCTCTG
>NZ_CAJCFU010000064.1:0-72824 GCF_903968575.1 Arsenophonus endosymbiont of Apis mellifera
TTAGTGACAAGTTCTATTCTTGGATATATCCGTTCACAAAAATTTTTAGCAAGATAAGCATTCGCACGCTCACGACCCTGTTCTTTTAATAACGTATCAAAGCGTTTATTAACGGTAATTTGAACAATTTTAGGTTGTTCTGAAAGTAACGTTTGCGCATTTGCTAATGCTTTGGCTCTTTTTTCTTTTTCATGAAGTTCAGGATAAGTTGGAAACGGCCTTTCAATAGGCTGACTTGGCTTGTAATATAAGGTTTGATTAACTGTGTTGCTTGAAACTATAGTCATTAAAACCTCATGAAAAAGAAAAACTGGGGTGTTTTTTAATAAATTCAGCGGCATGTTATTGGCTATGCCGCTATTTGTTTTTAGCTACGAGGCGTTCGATGAATAAACCCGCTAACAATTGGTACGAAGACAACATCAAGTTTTTGTCTTCTGTAAGCGTTCCTCCAAACGAAGTAAGGCTCTTATCAAATGGCGAGTTGTACGAGGTTTGCGGCATTTTTCAGCGCGCCACTCGAAACCATATAGAAAGGCGTTGGCTTCCATCAAAAGATTGTCGAAATGCGTTGGCGCACCACCTGCGCACGATTTTTCCAAACGAATGGATAGAGCACGCAAAATGGACAGAACTAATTGAGCACGGATTGGAAAGTATGATTCATGGACGTAACCACCCCCGTATATCTGAATCTGAGTTTTGGGATTCTTTGGAAGAATTAGAGACAGACTTACACCTTGCGATTCGGACAACTTATAAGACAATTTTGCTTTTTCAGAGTGGAGACAACCGACATTTGACCGTAAAAACGGATGTTTTTGTTGTGCCTTCACGCATGAATGAGTTTCTAGCGTCTTTGGTGTCTGGTGATATTTATCCTGCTTGGGTTGCTCAGGTTGATTCTGGACTGACGCCAAAAGTGGAAAACGGGGTATACCCTCAATATACCCAGAGAAAAGAGTAATACTCATTACATAGTTCCTTTCATATTCTCAATGTGATTAATTTCACTTTCTAATAACTGACTGATAGCCACATAATCAGGTTTTTCAGTCAGCACATACCTTTGTAATTTACGCAGGCGTGACGCATAACGGTCATTACAAACTTGGCGTTCATCCTGACGATTCCAGTTAATACAATCATTAATTAAAAATGCATCTGTTGAAGCGGCATCTAATACAGGGGTAAATGTTGGTTCTGATAGATTCATTTATGTCATTCCTAAATTTAAAATGTAAATATCCCTGACGCGCAAACGTCATTTAATTGATTTAGAATTATTTATTTAAAAATTGAAGGGAGTTTTTTAGGAAACATGGCGACGCCACTTTTAATTATATTAATCGCATTAACAATTAATTTAATTTCTTCTTTTGTAAACTCTTCATATTTACAATCATGTCGATTTTTATTAATTCCTGCATAATATAAAATCATCCCTAAAAATTTTTTATTATTACTGGCATCATCATTAAATTTATCACGCATATTATCAATGAACTCTTGAAGTGCTTTATCTTCTGAACCAAATAGTTCATTTTTTAATTGATTAATTTTATGTAAACCGTAAGCACGTTGTTTAATAGGCATAGGGTTGTACTGCGTTTCTGATAATGCTGGATCATGTTGCATCGAAATCACCTATATTCTCGAAATTAAATAACCTATGGCGAATAAAATAACAGGAACAATATATTTCAAATCGTTGTTACGTTTATTTTTAAATGAATCGCCCGTTAATTTATATTTAAACTGCTGCTTATCTATCTGAGTCATTTGTATAATCTCCAAAATCTTTATTTATAACCTAATAAATTTCTCATAAAGCTATATCAAACCATTGATTGACTAAATCCCGCAACTGTATCTATTGCAGTAACTAACGCAGGAGATGAATGTAGACGAGCTGAAATTGTCACACCGACTAATGCTAAACAACGGATCGCATTATTCACACACTGTTTAATTTCAGCAGAACGGGCATTATTAATTCGACCTGCCAAAACTACTTGGCTTGCTAGCTTTCCAACTTCGGCTGTTGCATTTAAAATATATGTAGGGAAATTTCCCCCACTGGCATTATTTAAAGGTACTGACGGCTGACATTGAAGTTGCTCTAACAAACCATCAATTAAAGTTGCATCTTCTGTTGCATCCGTTACGCTTACAATATCAGCACAAGTAAATTGATGCGGTTGTTCAGGATTTAACTTGTTACGCAATATTTGCGCATTCATGCCGATTGCTTCCGCTATCTGAACAAGGTCACCTTTGTGAGCAATCGCAAAAGCGCGGCATGCATTATCAAAGTGATTTTGTTTGGAAGCCTGATAATCAAACATGGCTTTTATTCTCCTAAAGCGAATAATTAATTATGCATTAAGCGAAATATCACAGTCTGATAATGCTTCAACGGTTAGCTTTGCCATATTTATAAAAACACGACCATTTTTCATTTCTTTGTGCTTTTTGCGGACAGGTAAGCGACCATCCTTAATCATGTCTGTAACTGTACTTTTAGCCATTCCAAATCTTTCACAGTAGGCTTCTATAGTGAGATACGGCTCAGGAATGGTGATTGTAATATTAGGGCGCATAGTGCAAAATCTCCAATTCGGGTTTTATCCGGTGGTATCCGAGTTTATTCGTATTTAACTACAATATAAGGTGAGTCTATTTCGTATTTAACTACAAGTCAAGATATTTGTCGTATTTTACGAAGGTGACGGAATGAATATGGGAAAATTTCATCTAGAAATGTTTGGCAAGAGTGAGCCAGTTCTTGACCGCATTATTGAAGCTTATGGCTTTAACTCTAAAATTATGTTGGCACAACACTTTGAAATAGCATCAAGCAGTCTCGCAGGTCGATATAAAAGAGACAATTTCCCCGCCGATATGGTAGTTAGATGTGTAGCTGAAACAGGGGTTAGCTTACAATGGCTAGCAACTGGTCACGGTAAAAAATTTGACGATGAAGAGTTAGATATACTTCGTCTGAAAAAATATAAAATAATCGATGGTGAAGAGTTTGATGCTGGCATGGCCATGTTTGATAAAGTGCTGTTCAAACAAGGAGTACCATTTCCTAAGGAACCAATAGTGGTTCAAGATGGGCAAAATTATTTTATTGTTGACCGTAAATTTGGTGAAGTTTACGACGGCAAGTGGCTGGTACGAATTGACGATAAGATAAGCATAAGAGAACTTACTCGCATGCCTATGCAGCGTGTTCGAGTTTCTGGCGCAGGTATGGCTTTTGACTGTGAGCTAAAAGACATTTCTATTATTGGGCGTGTAGTTACTATTATTGATAATCAGTAATGTCTCGTTATGAAACAATCTTTATTATTTGTGTATGTTAATTCAAGAGAAATAGTATCAATACAAGCAATTGATGATATATCTCATAATGATACATATATTCAAGGAATAAGCCTTAATCCTGATGAAAAGGGTAAATTTAAAACTTTTAGAAAAGACCGTGTAATTGAATATTTCGATAGTTTAGATGAAGCACAACTATTCATTGATAACATGATTGAATGCGGTGATTTTGAAATAAAGGAACCAAAACCTGAAACTTTTGACGTCCATTTTACTGGATTTAAAAAAGACGATAAGTCTGAATTAGAAAAGCTAGCTAGTGATGCTGGTATGGATGTTAGAAAATCAGTAACTAAAGCTTTAAAATTACTTTGTTATGGATATAACGCAAGCCAAATGAAGATGGATAAAGCTCGCGAAATGGGAGTTATTATTTCAAGCGAAAAGCAATTTCGTGGCGTTTTAGATACAGGTGACTTTACTGAACATCGTTAATTTGGGGTTGTCATGACAGTTAAAAAACAGCCTGACGGGCGTTGGCTTGTTCAATGTTTTCCAAATGGTCGTGAGGGTAAAAGAGTTCGTAAGCTTTTTACAACCAAAGGTGAAGCCATTGCATTTGAACGCCATATTCTTGATGAAACACAAGATAAGCCGTGGCTGGGCGAAAAACAAGATAAACGTAAGCTTACTGAATTAGTTGAAACTTGGTTCCGTGCTCATGGTGTGACCCTTGGTGATGGTGAAAAGCGTAAATCTTTAATGATATTTGCCTGTGATGCCATGGGTGACCCTCTCGCTATTGAATTTAATGCAAAGGTTTTTTCTGTATATCGTGAAAAACGCTTAAGTGGCGAAATCACGCGAACAGATAGATTAAAAACTGTTACTCCGCGCACGGTTAATTTAGAACTTGCTTACTTTAGGGCTATGTTCAATGAACTAATTAGGCTGGATGAATGGACAAAAGAACACCCATTAGCAAAAGTCAGGTCATATAAAACTGACGAACAGGAAATGGCTTTCCTTGATGATGAGCAAATGAGACTACTAATAACTGAATGTGAGAAAAGTAGCTCAAAAGATTTGATTCATGTCGTTAAAATTTGCCTAGCAACTGGTGCGCGATGGTCAGAAGCCGAAAAACTGACAGCATCACAAATCAGAAATAACACAATCACATTTATCAAGACAAAAGGTAAGCGTAATAGGTCAGTTCCCATCAGTGAAGAGTTTGCAAAAACATTGCCAAAAGTGAAGGGCAACAATCCATTATTTAAATCTTGTTATTCTGCATTTCGCTCTGCCTTAGAACGTACAGATATTGAATTGCCTGAACGTCAATCATCTCACGTTTTACGACATACTTTTGCTTCGCACTTTATGATGTCCGGTGGCAATATTTTAGTATTGCAAAGAATACTAGGGCACACCGATATCAAGATGACAATGAGATATGCTCACTTTTCGCCTAATCATCTTTCTGAAGCAATAGAGTTCAATCCACTACAAAAACTAATTTAATGGCAGCAAAATGGCAGCAAAAAAAACTATCACCGCATTTATTCGTGTTTATTCGTTTATTAACTCATTGAAATTAAAGTAAATTATTGTTTTTGTTAGGCGATTTAAAGGACTCATAATCGCTTGGTCGCTGGTTCAAATCCAGCAGGGGCCACCAAATTTAAGCTGTGTTAGCAGCCAATTAACACCACTCTAATGAGTGGTGTTTTGCTATTGTAGCTAAATGCAGGAATGGTCTATTGCTGCAAGGTAGAAGCTACTGCGGCAATAATTATTGATGTTTTTTAGAGCAATTAAAACAGCCATTTCTGTAGCAAAACTAGCAATGAGTTCAGTTCATGTTGATGGATAATTAAATCTCAGCTAGCAAAATTCGAATGACGGTGTTTAAGAAACTAGTGTTGATAGGGCATTTTTACTGTTTTATGTTATTACAGTGGCTAAAAGTTTTACTAATGATCTGTTTGATTAATGATAGCTATCAATAAAAAAGCACCTATCAAGATAGGTGCTTTCTACTATTCTAAAGATAAATAATTGTTTTATTCATCTAAGAAACTACGCAGTACTTCTGAACGGCTTGGATGGCGCAGTTTACGTAACGCTTTTGCTTCAATTTGACGGATCCGCTCGCGGGTAACATCAAACTGTTTACCCACTTCCTCTAATGTGTGATCCGTATTCATATCAATACCAAAGCGCATACGCAGAACTTTTGCTTCACGGGTCGTCAAGCCAGCCAGAACTTCGTGGGTGGCTGAACGCAGACTTTCCGAGGTAGCAGAGTCTAAAGGTAGCTCTAAGGTCGTATCTTCAATGAAATCACCAAGATGTGAATCTTCATCATCGCCAATTGGTGTTTCCATTGAAATAGGCTCTTTGGCAATTTTTAGTACTTTACGGATTTTATCCTCAGGCATTAACATACGCTCTGCCAATTCTTCAGGTGAGGGTTCGCGTCCCATTTCCTGTAACATTTGGCGAGAAATACGGTTCAGTTTGTTGATCGTTTCGATCATGTGCACTGGGATACGGATAGTGCGTGCCTGATCAGCAATTGAACGAGTGATCGCCTGTCGGATCCACCAGGTTGCATAAGTTGAAAACTTATATCCACGACGATATTCAAATTTATCGACCGCTTTCATTAGACCAATGTTACCTTCCTGAATCAGATCAAGGAATTGCAAGCCTCGATTGGTGTATTTTTTAGCAATAGAGATAACTAAACGTAAGTTAGCTTCAACCATCTCTTTTTTCGCTCGACGCGCTTTTGCTTCACCAATAGACATCCGGCGATTAATATCTTTTACCTGTTCAATGGTTAAACCGGTCTCTTCTTCAATCTGTTGTAGTTTTTGCAAAGAGCGTTGGATCTCTTCTTCGACTTCAACTAATTTTTCAGACCAGGGTTTATTCATTGCTTTCGCCGCAGCTAACCAATTAACATTGGTCTCATTACCTGAGAATAAGGTAATGAAGTTTTTCTTTGGCATTTTGCATTGCTCAATACAGAGTTTCATGATGAGGCGCTCTTGAGAGCGAACACGCTCCATCATATCACGCATATTGTTGACTAAATAATCAAACTGTTTTGGTATTAAACGGAACTGTTTGAAAATCTCAGACAACTGCTCAATTTCTGCGATTGAATTAGCATGGTTACGGCCACTTTTTTGAATTTCAAGGGACGTGCGTTCATATTGTTCACGAAGCTCTGAAAATTTTTGCCGAGCGAGTTCTGGATCGACATTGTTTTCATCACTGTCGTCACTATCATCATCTTCGTCTTTATCTTCATCTTCGTCATCATTTAAGGCTTCTTCCGGTAACACTGAACCGATATGGGTTGCTGTCGGTGCTAAATCTATCTCAGCGTTAGGATCAACAAAGCCGGTAATAATATCAGATAGGCGGGTTTCACCTTTTTCTACACGTTCGTATTGGTTTAATAGATAAGCGATAGCCTCAGGATATTCAGCAACAGAACACTGAACCTGATTAATGCCATCTTCGATGCGTTTAGCAATATCAATTTCGCCTTCACGGGTCAGTAGTTCTACGGTACCCATTTCACGCATGTACATTCGCACAGGATCTGTTGTGCGGCCTATTTCACTTTCAACACTGGATAATACCTGGGCAGCAGCCTCAACAGCATCATCGTCAGTATCAGTGGCGGTTTCTGCCAGAATAAGATCGTCGGCATCAGGCGCTTCTTCCATCACTTGAATGCCCATATCATTAATCATTTGGATGATATCTTCAATCTGATCTGAATCGACGATATCTTCCGGCAGATGGTCGTTGACCTCAGCATAGGTCAGGTAGCCTTGCTCTTTACCTTTGGTAACTAGTAGCTTCAGCTGTGACTGCGGGTTTTGCTCCATAAGACGGTATCCACACTTCATAATTTGGGTTGGTGTTGGTCGGCGAAAACAAGTCAGCCAACAATAAAATTAAAGGGAATTTAATTATTTTTTGTGCCATGCCCTTTACATCATGGCAACTTACAGGCGTTTGCCCTACGTTATGCGGCACTCAAGCCGGATCTATTTTACTTTTTCAAGATTACTGTTTTATTCTTGCAACAGTAATTAAACGAACTTCTTCACGTTCTTCACTGGTTAAACCTTCTGTCCGCTCTTTTGCCATCAGAGATTCGAACCTTTCATCAAGCGCGGTAATAAATAAATGCTCCAAGGCATCCTTGAACATTTTTTCCGCTATCTCTTCTATCTCTATATCGTTCCAAGTTGCCAGTTTTTCAAGTTGTTTAACAAATTTATTATTACGATAGCATTCCAGTAATTGACCCGTAGTTATACCAGGATGAGATTGACAAAGTTCAACTAACTCTAAAAACAGCATTAATCCTGGTAACTGTGAGTGCTTAATGCCATCAAGAGTAGGAATTAGGCTCACAAAATTTGGATTTTGTACCAATAATGCGATCAATATTCGCATGGTTGTTGGTTTAATTTTTGGTGTCTGATAATTTGTTTTTTCAGCCGAACCTTTTTCAATCATGGCAAGAATACGCGAAGTATCAGGAATACCAATAAAATTACCCAATTCTTGTGCCAAATATAACTGTAAAGTATCACCTGGCACTTTTTTAATTAAAGGCATAGCTAGACGATTGAATTTTGCTTTACCTTCATGACTAGCTAAATCAACTTGTGCAACCAATGTATCAAACAAAAATGTAGACAAAGAGTGTGACTTATCCATTCGTTGTTCAAAATTTGCTTTACCTTCTTTACGTATTAGTGAATCAGGATCCTCACCATCAGGTAAAAACATAAATTGTAGCTGGCGGCCATCACTCAAATAGGGAAGTGCTGTTTCGAGCGTTCGCCATGCGGCTTCGCGACCTGCTTTATCCCCATCATAACAACAAATAACTGTATCCGTTGTGCGGAAAAGTAACTGGATATGCTCTGCCGTTGTTGATGTACCTAATGACGCTACGGCATAATTAATACCAAATTGCGCCAGAGCAACAACATCCATATAACCTTCGACAACTAATAGTTTAGAAAGTGCCAGATTATTTTGGCTTGCTTCATATAGGCCATATAATTGGCGGCCTTTATGAAAAATCTCAGTTTCTGGTGAATTGAGATATTTTGGTAACGTATTATCTAAAACACGACCACCAAAAGCCACAACACGTCCTCGACGATCCCGGATCGGAAACATGATCCGTTCACGAAAGCGATCGTAGGTACGACCATTATTATTGGTAACTAACATACCGGCAGCATTTAGCTGTTTACGGCTCTCAGCATTTTTTGCAAAATGCTTAAGTAGGTTGTCCCAGCCGGTTGGTGCAAAACCGATAGAAAAACGATGAATAATTTCATCACTTAAGCCGCGTTGTATTAAATATTGTTTTGCATTATGTGAGTCTAATTTATTCAATGAATGTTGATAAAATTGATTAATATCATTCATTAATTGATAAAGATTTTGTCGCTGATGCCGCTCTATTTGATTTGAACTGTTACCGGTTTCATAAGGAATTTCCAGCCCATGCATGGTAGCAAGCTCTTCAATTGTTTCGACAAAATCAAGCTTGTCATAATTCATCAAAAAATCAATGGCATTACCATGAGCACCACAGCCAAAGCAGTGATAAAATTGTTTATCGCCATTAACAGTAAATGAAGGTGTTTTTTCATTATGAAATGGGCAACACGCGTGATGGTTTTTGCCTTGCTTTTTTAGCGGCACTTTAGTATCAATAAGATCAACGATATCGGTTCTAGCCAATAAGTCATTGATAAATGTACGCGGAATTCGTCCAGCCATAAACTCTTCATTGAAGAAAGATAACAAGCCGTGCTTCTTATTAGGAAGCACGGCCTTTTTGTAATCACTTAATCACTGCTGTCGAATTGTTACGGTTATTGAACCGTAGCAATTAGTACAAACGAGTACGGCGTGCGTTCTCGCGAGCCAATTTTTTAGCGTGGCGCTTTACTGCTGATGCTTTTTCACGTTTACGTACAGTCGTTGGTTTCTCATAGAACTCACGACGGCGCACTTCAGCTAATATCCCTGCTTTTTCGCAAGAACGCTTAAAACGACGCAGTGCTACGTCAAATGGCTCGTTTTCACGTACTTTAATTACCGGCATGTGCCTTTCACCTCAAAAAAATCGGTTTTTGCTAGCAATATCATAGCCAGCTCTCTTCAAAATGGTGCGGAATTTTACTTCAATGTGTAGGGCTTTGTAAAGTGCTGTATAAAAACGAAACGCACAAAATCGGCCAATTAATTATTTTTAATAAAAAAATAGTTGGCATAATCTAGCTGATAATGGATAAGCCATACAAATTATTTATGTTAATTATAACTGATTTAATCCAGATAGACAGTTATTTATTTACTGAGAAGTTGCACCTTTTTTACATAAATAGTGATAAACTTGCGTTATTAGCGAAGGTGGTGAGTAATATATGCGTGTTTTAGGTATAGAGACATCTTGCGATGAAACGGGTATCGCGATTTATGATGATCAAGTCGGTTTATTAGCCAATCAATTATATAGTCAGGTAAAATTGCATGCCGATTATGGTGGTGTAGTGCCTGAATTAGCTTCTCGCGATCATATTCGTAAAACAATTCCTTTAATTAAAGCGGCATTGCAACAAGCGGATTTAACCGATAGTGATATTGATGCTGTTGCTTATACCGCAGGGCCAGGTTTGATCGGCGCTTTATTGGTGGGAGCAACAATAGGGCGTTCGTTGGCGTTTGCCTGGCGAGTGCCGGCTATCCCTATTCACCATATGGAGGGGCATTTACTGGCGCCAATGTTGGAAGAAAACCGTCCTGAATTCCCTTTTGTGGCGCTATTGGTTTCCGGTGGTCATACTCAGTTAATTAATGTCATGGCGATTGGTCAATATCAGTTATTAGGCGAATCAATTGATGATGCTGCAGGTGAAGCTTTTGATAAAACAGCAAAATTATTAGGATTAGATTATCCGGGTGGGCCGGCATTATCATTGATGGCTCAACAAGGACAGGTGGATCGTTTTATATTTCCTCGTCCGATGACAGATCGCCCTGGACTAGATTTTAGTTTTTCCGGTTTAAAAACGTTTGCTGCCAATACCATTCGTAATAATAGGATGGATCAACAAACCGCTGCGGATATTGCTCGGGCATTTGAGGATGCCGTTGTGGATACATTAGTGATCAAATGTAAACGCGCTTTAGAGCAAACGGGTGCTAAACGGTTGGTTATGGCGGGTGGTGTAAGTGCAAATCGTACATTACGACTGAAAATGGCAGAATCGATAACAAAAATTGGCGGACAGGTTTTTTATGCTCGCCCAGAATTCTGTACCGATAATGGCGCAATGATAGCACTAGCTGGTATGATCCGTTTAAAAAGTGGCGTCAGTGATAGTCTGGATATCACGGTTAAAGCGCGTTGGCCACTGGCAGATTTGTCACCGTTAACATTCAAATCGTTGCATAAATCGAATTAAAGCATAAAAATTAATAATGGGATCAATCATTTTTTTCTTGTTTTTTAGTGGCTTGAATAATTTCTTTATCAGTTTTTTCGCTTTTTTTCTTTATTTTTTGCCATATACGGCTCTCTTGTCCCCGCCATAGCCGCTGAATGTTATCATGATGACGAAAGAGTATTAGACATGAAAGCATCGCCACCGGGAAGGTGAACTCTGGTTTAAACCACCAAACATAAAAGGGAGCTAATATAGCAGTGACAATCGCGCCTAATGATGAATATCCGCTGAGTAGTACAGTGAGTAGCCAGGTACCAGCGATAACGCCAGATAACCCCCAGCCAATGGCGACAATGGAGCCAAAAGCTGTAGCAACGCCTTTTCCGCCTTTAAAATGAAAGAAAATCGGGTAAATATGGCCTAAACAGGCGGCAATGGCGATAATTCCAAGATAAAAGGGCGGGACATTTAAATAATAGGCTAGCCATACAGGGATCATTCCTTTTAGAATGTCGCAAATGAGCACGGCTACGGCAGCTGCTTTACCACCGATTCGTAACACGTTTGTTGCTCCAGGATTCTCGGAACCATGGTATCGAGGATCAGGAAGACCTATCAATCGGCAGATCAAGACGGCACTGGAGATTGAACCACAGAGATAGGCGAAGATAATCATGCCAAGTGCGATTGCACTCATATCATTACTCCAAATAATCAAGATCTTTTAACTTAAGGTATTAATAATAATTGTATTTTATCGAAGTATTATTTGCATACCGAATTTTGAAGATCAGGGTAATATCAGAACATTAATAAAATATACAGTATAGTAGTAAGTAAAACTAACAAATATCTATCTAGATTTATTTTTAAGTTATGATGAATTATTTTTTCAACCTTTGGGTTTCTAGCACTATTTGGCCGCATAATAATTTTTATTCCCCTATTATTACCGCAAATTTTACTAAAATGTGTGATCATAGGGTCATTTTCCCAATGAAAATAGACAAGTATCTGGATAGTATTTATTGGTATAGATTAAACATGAGAGAAGGGTAAATGGACATTATATTTATTGAGCAGTTATCAGTATTCACAACTATTGGAGCTTATGATTGGGAACAAACTATCCAACAAAAACTGTTACTAGATATCGAAATGGGATGGGATACTCAGCATGCGGCTAAAAATGATCAAGTGGAATATTGTTTAGATTATGCTCAGGTTAGCCAAGTGGTAATTGAACATATAGAAACTCAAAAATTTGCTTTGATAGAACGGGTTGCGCAGGAGGTTGCTGATATTATTTTAAATCAATTCAATAGCTGTTGGGTACGCGTTAAAGTCTTTAAACCTGGTGCGGTGGCACGTGCTAAGCAGGTTGGTGTGATTATTGAACGAACAAAATCGGCTTTAGGTTAACTTAAATGGGTAAAATGGTTTGTTGCCGCCGCCAATCAGTTAATGCCTGAATACGCTGTCGAGTAAGCTCATCCCTGATCGCGATACCTTTAATACCCTGTTCAATAAGATTTTTACTTGATACTTTTTGTACTGTTTCAAATGCCTCAATAACAAATTTTGCTTGTGGATAAGTGATATGCTCTCGTTCCAGCCAACTACGGGCATCGGCTTCACAGGCAATAACCAGTTGATTGATACGCTCTGGTTTTCGCCAACTATCTAATTGATTGAATAGATTGATCACACTTTCAGGTTGTAACTGATTAATTTGGTGGATTTGTTGATGAAAACGGGCAACTAATTTAGCTAATTCCTTGATTCTACTAGGAATACGCAATCGGTTACACATAGCCTCAATCAAGGGAATAGCCTTGATTGCATGATCCCCATGAGCAGGCCATTGTTCTGGCGGGGTCAATGCCTTACCAAAGTCATGGCAGAGGGCAGCGAAGCGAGTTTCGATATTGTCAGTTAATGATGCCGCCATTTTTAAGGTTAACAGCGTGTGTATTCCGGTATCCATTTCGGCATGTGATTCTGTTGCGCTGGGTATGCCAAATAATTGATTAATTTCAGGAAAAAGAATAGCTAGTGCGCCACAATCACGTAAGACATGAAAATAAGTTTCTGGCGCAGATGATTGTAATGCTTTTTCTGTTTCGCTCCACACTCTTTCTGCACTAATTGTACTAATTTCATGATTAGAAACCATTTTTTTCATCAAAGACTGTGTTTCATTGGCAATAGTAAATTTTTGCTTAGCCAGTCGAGCAGCAAAACGCGCCACTCTAAGTATGCGTAAAGGATCTTCTGCAAAAGCTGTGGAAACATGGCGTAATAAGCGGTTTTTTATATCTTGTTCACCTTGGAAAGGATCAATCAGTTTGCCATCTTCAGTTTGGGCAATGGCGTTAATTGTCAGATCTCGACGTAACAGATCCTCTTCTATCGTGACATCAGGTGCGGCATGGCAAGAAAAGCCGGTATAGCCTACACCGGTTTTGCGTTCTGTACGGGCAAGGGCATATTCTTCACGTGTTTTGGGATGGAGAAAAACGGGAAAATCCTTGCCTACTTGCTGGAAACCTAATTTGATTAAATCATCTGGAGTAGCGCCAACCACGACCCAGTCACGGTCAGAGACTGGCAATCCTAATAGCTGATCTCTTACCGCACCACCAACAAGATAAATCTGCATGCTATTTTCTTTAATTCATCCAGCGATCATTACGTTTTTTACGTCGAGGAATAATATGAGGTAATAACAAACCAAAAATTAAACCAGCACCGGCAACCCCACCGCCATACATAAACCACTGCAAAATGAGTTCACGGCGATTATCATCAAGATTAATTTGCGCAATTTCTAATTTTTTTCCTGAGCGAATTAATTCATTTTTTAGTTTTTCGTTTTCTGCAGTTAGGTTAGCAATAATTTGATCACTGGCGGCAACTTTGCTTTGCATTTCGCTGGTTTGATTATTCCAGTTACTATCAATGTTAGTTAATTTTTCACGTAATTCTTGATTTTCCTTTTCGAGTAAGGGAATACGTGCTTTTACACTGGGTGTTTGGCTAAGTTGATTTTTGGGTAACCAGGCGACTCGGCCTTTATAATCACGAATTTGAGCGTAGCCGGTTTCTTGATCTGTGCTTAATAATTGAACTTGATCACCGCTTTTTAGGCTACCAATAATACGATAATCGGTTCCAGGCCCTCGGTGGATAAAGGTGGGGAGTTCATCAGAAACATAAAGCGTTTCTTCCGCTTGTGTCGTCATTGAGAGGTTTAATCCTATCAATGCTAGAATAAATAAAGGAAATTTTCTCATTGTATTCAACTATCTTCAAACTGTGAAAAAAAGTGCTATTAGCTGATACTAATGCGTTAAATGTATTGATGCAAATCTAAAAAAGTAAAATAATGATTCTTTAAATTGATTTGCCATTATTAATAATATTTCATTTTTTATTATTTTCAGGCAAAAACATAGAATAAAATTCTCTATCAGTTATTTTTCTGGTATTTAGTTATTAATATAGTTTAATTCAATATTATAATTATTTTTTTTTAGCAAATATATGTTGCTGACGGTAAGAAAAGTGAACCCGCATTGATTGCCGTTTTCTAGCTTATTTATGTTAAACTTGTAGATCTTTTCAATCGTTAGTCATGAGGTTGTCCGTTAGTTTTTGTCAACAACATAGTAAATTGAAAATGATAATCTACATTAAGTATGAGTCTAGACAGTATAAATAAAAATTGTAACGTTTATTCTTAGGGATAGAAGATGTCAGAAAATCTGGACTAAATATGAGTCATCTAGAAATTGAATTAAAGTTGTCGGTTCGTCCGGAAGCTATTAAGCGGATCCGTGAAAAAATCATATCCTTTCCCTATACGCATTTTTCCTTACATAAGCTGTCAAATATCTATTTTGAGACAGTGGATCATCAATTACGTCGCTGGGATATGGGGTTAAGGATCCGCGGTTGCGATGGTCGTTACGAAATGACGATGAAAACCGCCGGTAAGGTTATGGGTGGTTTACATCAACGACCTGAATACAATATTGAAATTCATAAACCTGAGATCAATCTTTTAGCATTTCCGGCCGAAATATGGCCTAAGGATACCGATGTTAATCGTTTACAGTCTCAGTTAACAACCTTATTTTATACCAATTTTTCTCGTGAAAAATGGATTGTTACTTATCTAGGTAGTGAAATTGAAATTGTATTAGATCAAGGTAGTATTTATGCTGGCGCCAGAAAAAAACCTATTATGGAAATTGAACTGGAACTGAAAAGGGGCACTTTAATTGAGCTTTTAGCGTTAGCAAAAGAGTTTGTTAATATTGAAGGATTGCGCTTAGCAAATAAAAGTAAGGCTGAACGAGGCTATTCACTGATCCAAACTAGCGATCATGTAGACACTGAGCTCTTATTGCCTCCTTCTAATTGGTTTACTATGCCGATTGAACAGGGTTTAAGCCAGTTATTAGTATATTGGCAGTGCTATGAGGAGTGTTGGTTAGAGAATCAGTTGCAAGCAAAGCAAAATTTAAGTCATTTGTTAGTCATAATAGAGCAATTTTTAGTTCATTATGCTTATTCTGTACCTCATTTTATTCAAACACTGCCATTAAAGGAAATAACAATATTATCAATGGCTACCGATATACAACCGGAAATACTCTGTTATAGTGCGAATTGGTTGCGTTGCAAACTGGCTTTTACCCAATGGCTTACCGCGTTAACACTAGCCTAATGAAAGGCATTTTATGAAATTGCTGCCATCAATATTGGTTCAGCAGGCGCAATGGGTGGTAGATGATTTTCAGTGTCATGCGCCTGAACTTTTACCGCTATCGCCGCAAGAAAAAATATTTTTTGCCTTAAGTGATTTTGCCTATCAGCAGATCAAAAACCATCCAGCTTGGTGGACGGCTATTCGTCAACAGCCACCGCAAATAGGCGAATGGCAAC
Source organism: Arsenophonus endosymbiont of Apis mellifera (assembly GCF_903968575.1). Lineage (NCBI taxonomy): Bacteria > Pseudomonadati > Pseudomonadota > Gammaproteobacteria > Enterobacterales > Morganellaceae > Arsenophonus > Arsenophonus endosymbiont of Apis mellifera. Next base: position 15,801 of record NZ_CAJCFU010000064.1, read on the forward strand.
ATTATCATCAATGGTTAACCAAACAGCTAGCCAATATTGCTGGTGAGGAGGAGTTGCAGCGGATCCTAAGGCAATTTCGTCATCAAATGCTAATTAGGATCGCCTGGTTACAACTATTCCATGATGATAGCAATAGTAAGCTGCAGATATTACGGCATTTGAGTGAGTTAGCCGAAACGTTAATCATCGTTGCGAGAGATTGGCTGTATGCGGTGTGTTGTCGAAATTGGGGAACTCCTTGTGATCCAGAGGGACAACCACAACCATTACTGATCCTTGCTATGGGCAAATTAGGCGGTGGAGAGTTAAATTTCTCGTCCGATGTCGATTTGATTTTTGCCTTTCCTGAAAATGGTGCTACCCAAGGGGGACGCCGTCAGATGGAAAATAGCCAGTTTTTTACCCGATTAGGCCAAAAATTAATTAACTTATTGGCGCAGAAAACGATAGATGGTTTTGTCTATCGGGTTGATATGCGCCTTCGTCCGTTTGGTGATAGTGGGCCATTAGTTTTTAGTTTTGCTGCTTTAGAAGATTATTACCAGGAACAGGGACGCGACTGGGAACGTTATGCGATGATCAAAATGCGCATTATAGGTGATGATAACTCAGTTTATAGTGATGGATTAAAAAATATGTTGCGTTCCTTTGTTTTTCGCCGCTATATCGATTTTAGTGTTATTCAATCGTTGCGTAATATGAAAAACATGATTGAGCGTGAAGTCCGTCGCCAGGGTTGGCAAGATAATATTAAATTGGGTGCCGGTGGTATCCGTGAAATAGAGTTTATTGGCCAAGTTTTCCAGTTAATTCGAGGTGGCCGTGAACCTAGCTTACGCTCGCCGGCTTTGTTGCCTACATTAATCGCTATTGATGAGCTTTCATTGCTGACAACAGAACAGGTAACGCAATTAACGGATAATTATCTGTTTTTACGGCGAACAGAAAATATATTGCAATCTATTAATGATCAACAAACTCAGATGTTACCTAAGCAAGCTTTACAACAGGCGCGACTGGCATGGGCGATGGGGTTTAACGATTGGCCGGCATTTTATCAGCAACTTACAGCTAGAATGCAAAGTGTCCACGCGATATTTGTGCAAATTATTGGTCGAAATGATGAGAAAAGCGATGATACTCTGTTAACATTTTTTGTTTATTTCTGGCAACAAATTAGTAGTGAAAGTGAACTGGAAACCCTATTATCTGAGTGTAAAGACGAGAAAAAACAAAATATTATTAAACAGTTATGGCCATTTCGCCAAGATTTAGCTAAGCGAACCATTGGTCCCCGTGGTCGCGAGGTACTTGATCAATTAATGCCAAAATTGATAGCTAAAATCTATCATAGAGATGATATTAATCGGATTTTACAACGAATTATTCCCTTGCTTATCAGTATAGTTAGTAGGACAACTTATTTAGAATTAATTTTAGAATCTGAACAGGTATTAACGCATGTGATCCGTTTTTGTGCAGCATCACCAATGATTGCTGAGCAATTAGCTCGTCATCCATTATTACTAGATGAATTAATCGATCCCTTCTCACTTTACCAGCCATTACCCGTTACCGCTTATCGCGATGAATTACGCCAATATTTATTGCGCATTGATGAAAATGATGATGAACAGCAGCTTGAAGCATTGCGGCAATTCAAACAAGCTCAGCTTTTACGCATTGCTGCTGAAGATATTGCTGGCGTGCTTTCGGTTATGAAAGTGAGTGATCATTTGACCTATTTGGCCGAAGCTATTATTGAAGTAGTGGTACAACTGGCGTGGAATAAATTAACTAAGCGTTATGGTAAACCTGCTCATCTATCTCAACAACCAGTTGGCGTAACCGGTTTTGCCGTTGTAGGTTATGGTAAACTGGGTGGCTTTGAATTGGGGTATGGTTCTGATTTAGATTTAGTTTTTTTGTTTGATTGCCCATTAGGTATTGTCACCGATGGGCAACGCGTCATTGAAGGTCGCCAGTTTTATTTACGACTCGCCCAGCAAATTCTTCATCTCTTTAGTACCCGAACTTCTTCAGGTATCCTTTATCAGGTAGATGCTCGTTTGCGCCCATCAGGTGAATCTGGCATGTTGGTGAGTACATTCCAATCATTCGAGGATTATCAGAAAACGCAAGCCTGGACTTGGGAGCATCAAGCTTTGATCCGAGCGCGAATGGTTTTTGCTGAACCGCAATTAGAACAAGCGTTTAACCGAATTCGACGAGAAGCTCTGCTCATACCAAGAGAAGAAACGATATTGCGTCAGCAGGTCGTTAAGATGCGACAAAAAATGTATCAGCACCAAGCTAACCGGCAGCAGGCATATTTTGATTTAAAAACCGATCCTGGCGGTATCACTGATATTGAATTTATTGCTCAATATCTGGTATTACGTTACTGTGCAGATAATGTAGCATTACTTCGTTGGTCAGATAATGTGCGTATTTTTACCTTGTTAGCTGAATATGCGGTAATGTCTAACGAGGAAGCTGAACAGCTAATTAAGATTTATACTGAAATGCGAGACACATTGCATCATTTGTCATTACAGGCGTTGCCCAGCAAAGTGTTAGTCTCTCAGTTTAAACAACAACGTGAAAAAGTCCTGCTTATTTGGCAAAAATGGTTTTATGCCAATTAAGTTGAAATAGAATTGACTGGCCATACTTTTTAATATGATTGATAGGGCTGGGCTATGTTACTATTGGTAGCAATCTTGATTGCGGTAATTTATTTGTAATTGGAGTAAGGATGAAAATCACTCTCCCTGATTTTAAACAGGCTAATATTTTGGTGATCGGCGATGTTATGTTAGATCGTTATTGGTATGGATTAACTAACCGAATTTCGCCAGAAGCGCCCGTTCCAGTTGTCAAAGTGGAAATGAAAGAAGAACGGCCAGGTGGTGCAGCTAATGTTGCTATGAATATTGCTGCTTTAGGCGCTAATGTTCGTCTGGTAGGGCTGACAGGTATTGATGATGCTGCTGAAGTATTAACAGAGAAACTCAATCAAGCCAATGTATGTTGTGATTTTGTTACCTTATCAACGCATCCTACTATTACTAAGCTGAGAATTCTATCTCATAATCAACAACTTATTCGGCTTGATTTTGAAGAAGGCTTTGCTAGTGTCGATATAAATCCGCTGTTAGATCGTATTCGGCAAGCTTTGCCACATGTTGGGGCACTGGTATTGTCTGATTATGGTAAAGGTGCTTTAGCACAAATTTCACAGATCATTGCATTAGCAAATACTGCTCAAGTACCGGTACTTATTGATCCGAAAGGTAATGATTTTGAGCGTTATCGTGGAGCGACTTTATTGACCCCCAATATGTCTGAATTTGAAGCCATTGTTGGTAAATGTGCTAACAATGCTGAAATTGAGCAGAAAGGAATGAAGTTAATTGATTCCCTTGATCTTAAAGTATTACTGATCACTCGTTCAGAACGAGGGATGACATTATTACAACGTGAAAAACCGCCTTTACATTTACCGACCCAAGCGCAGGAAGTTTATGATGTTACCGGCGCCGGCGATACGGTTATTGCTGTGTTGGCCACGGCGTTAGCCGCGCGACAGGATTTTCATCAAGCTTGTGTATTAGCTAATGCGGCCGCTGGAGTTGTGGTTGGAAAACTAGGTACTTCAACTGTATCACCGATTGAGTTGGAGAATGCCATTCATGGTCGCGCTGATGATGGTTTTGGGGTGATGAATGAACAGCAACTAAAGCATGCGGTTGCTGCGGCTCGTAGTCGTGGTGAGAAGATCGTGATGACCAATGGTTGCTTTGATATTTTACATGCCGGGCATGTTATCTATTTAGCCAATGCGCGTAAACTAGGCGATCGATTGATTGTTGCTGTCAATAGTGATGCTTCAACTAAACGGCTAAAAGGTGATGATCGTCCTATTAATCCATTAGCTCAACGTATGACCGTATTAGGAGCGCTAGGTTCGGTAGATTGGGTGGTCTCGTTTGAAGAGGATACGCCTCAACGCCTGATCAGTGAAATCTTACCCGATGTATTAGTTAAAGGTGGTGATTATAAGCCGGAAGATATTGCCGGTAGCCAAGAGGTCTGGGCGGCAGGTGGCGAAGTTAAAGTGCTTAATTTTGAACAAGGGCTGTCTACAACAAATATCATTAATAGCATTATGAAAAATGATTAATATTTTGGCATAAAAAATAGCAATGCCACGATAGTAATATCGTGGCATTTTTGTTATTCATTTTTGTTTTCGTTAGCTACCTCTTTTTTTTCTAATTGTTCGATGCGTTTTTCCATTTCGATCATTTTTTCACGGGTGCGCAGTAAAACTTGTGTCTGAATATCAAATTCTTCACGCGAAACTAAATCGAATTTTCCTAATTGGGACTGTAATATTGCCCGTAGCTTTTTATCAAGATCTTCGCCTAAGTCACGTATCCCTTGCGGTAAGGTATCTTTGATCTGGCGAACAACTTGTTCAATTTTTTTCGCGTCAAGCATTACTATATCCTTTCAGGTCACAAATTATAATCTATCGGTTATTTAATAATAGATCTTAAAATAATCAGCTAGCTTTGACAAAATTATTTTTAATAAATTTGGTGATAAAAATGGCTCTAAATTAGCGGAAATAACCACATAAAACCAAGTTGGCTGACTATATAGATGATAATACTGTTTCAATCATATATTTTGCTGTTGTTGATTGCCACAGATCTATATTCACGATATAGTTTAGCTGTTTATCTCAGGGCGGGGTGAAATTCCCCACCGGCGGTGATATTTATTCTGCTAATTGAATAACCAAGTCCGCGAGCGTTCCGTTGTAGCAATGTGCGATGGAAGTCAGCAGATCCAGTGAGATTCTGGAACCGACGGTTATAGTCCGGATGGGAGAGAATAACGATATCTGTAGTTTTGCGATCTGCCAATTGTGCGCAGGTTTTTAAGATACTAGTTTGATTTTTTATACTCCCAAGCTCGCCCTGGTTCTGGTAATTTAGTATTTATTGATGAGGTTTTACCATGAATCAGACGTCACTTTCCGCATATGGCACTCCGATCGAACGTATAGAGCGCGCTCTTGAGGCATTACGTCAAGGTAAAGGTGTTATGGTACTTGACGACGAAAGCCGTGAAAACGAGGGTGATATTATTTTTGCCGCTGAAACAATGACAGTTGAACAGATGGCATTAACTATCCGCCATGGCAGTGGAATTGTTTGTCTTTGTATAACGGAAGAACGCCGTAAGCAGCTAGCATTACCAATGATGGTTGAAGAAAATTCCAGTCAGTTTCAAACCGCATTTACTATCACTATTGAGGCTTCTGAAGGGGTGACAACCGGGGTCTCGGCCAGTGATCGTTTAATGACTATTCGTAAAGCCATTGCCGATGATGCAAAGCCTACCGATCTTAATCGGCCAGGGCATGTTTTTCCGTTAAGAGCCCAACAAGGGGGAGTATTGCAGCGTCGCGGTCATACCGAAGCGACCATTGATTTGGTGACTTTAGCCGGTTTTAAGCCAGCAGGCGTTTTATGTGAGTTGACAAATGACGATGGTACCATGGCCCGTATGCCAGAAGTGCTTATCTTTGCCAAGCAACATGATATGCCGGTAATAACGATTGAAGATCTGGTAACCTATCGTCAGCAATTTACTCAAAAGGCCGGTTAGCCGACGGAATAAGCCATATTTCATGATGGAATTTTGTCCTATATGAGTTTTATGGTTAACCAGTGCTGTCATACTGGAAAGTGTTTATTAAATAACAAACACATTTTAAATCTATCGCTATAGAGTGGAAATATAGGCTGAGTGCTTAAACGAATAAATTTGCTTGGCTGAACTGAGGTGGAGTGCTCAGACAAAAAATAGTTGCTAATTAATTTGTCCGCCGGCTAATTTTATTGTCTATTTTTAATCTGCTAATCATAATAGTAACAACAGCAAGATAATGATTAGCTTGTCATTATCTTGCGCCTATGTTGCAAAAGTTAGTTTAGAATAATATGCGGATAAAAACGGGACAGATCCTGGGTAATTAATTGCTTGTCTTCTCGAATACCAATTCCTGCCGGTTGATCATTTACCAGCCAACTACCGATTAAGGTATAGTTATTTTCAAATTGAGGCAGGGGATAAAATTGTTGAATAATCATACCTTCTTCGCCATATGGGCCATCTATTGAGGCAATTTCACGTTCATTATCGATGATACGAATATTTGCCCCTTCGCGTGAAAAAATAGGTTTGATCACATAGCGATCCAGTTTCGGCGGATTAGCTTCAGCAAAATAAGCAGGTAACAGATTGGGATGATTAGGAAACATTTCCCATAACATAGGTAGTAATGCCTTGTTAGAAATAATGCTTTTCCAGGCTGGCTCTAACCACTTTACTCCGGCATCGGCTAACTTAGTAGAAAAAATCTCTCTAAACATAAACTCCCAAGGATATAATTTAAACAGATTGCTAATAACTTGATTATTAGGATCGGTAAATTGTCCTTTTTCACCTAAACCAATTTGATCAACATAGAGAAATTCGGTTGCAATATTGGCTTCGTAAGCACAGTCTTGTAAGTATTGGATAGTGCCGCGATCTTCGTCACTATCTTGACAGCAGGCAAAATGTAACCAGTTAAAGCCAAATGATTCACGTAGTTGCGTAAAGCGTTCAATAAGTTGCTCTTGTATACTATTAAATTGATCAGCATTGGCTGGTAAATTGCCAGCATTGATCTGATCTTCTAACCAGATCCACTGAAAAAATGCGCTTTCATATAAAGATGTGGGTGTATCTGCATTATTTTCTAATAATTTTGCCGGTGTTTTACCATCATAAGCTAAATCTAATCGGGAATAGAGTGAAGGTTGATTAGTTTTCCATGAGTGATTAACAAATTCCCAACAATGTTTAGGGATCTGAAATTTTAACAATAATTCCTCGTTATTCACTACTTTTTCCACCACTTGCAGGCACATTTGATGTATTTCAGCGGTGGTTGCTTCAAGATCTTCCACTTGTTGCATAGTAAATTGATAATAGGCATTTTCACACCAATAAGGTTCACCGTATAAGGTGTGAAAATGAAAACCAAATTCAGTTGCCTTTTCTTTCCAATCAGGGCGTTCAGTGATGGGCATCCTTATCATCGCCATTAACCTCCCATAGAACGCTGAGAAGACGAAGTGGCACTTTGACGCTGCATGTGAGCCTGTTGTTTAACAACTGATTCGCCGAAACCACCACGAGTGATAGTGGTCGTCGTTGCCGGTTTGGGGGCAAGAGCTGATGGCGGTACAGTCATTGTTCTGCCTCCCGCTACCGCCGGTCCATAGTTTTTGCCACTGGCATCCACAAATTTTCCATTGGCCGGACTTGCAGGATTGTTTGAGCTAAACAGAGGTTGCGCTGCAGGCGCTGGGGCATTTGCACCACCACCCATTAGGCGTCCCATCATATAACCTGCCATTAATGGCATCCAGAAACTACCACTTTGTCCACTGGCTTGATTTTCTGCCAAACCGGCTTGAGCTGGAGTTTGTGTTGCAGTTTGAGCTGTAGTTTGCGTTGCAATTTGGCTGGAAGCCTGAGTACATTTTTCTTCACCAAATTCAGCCACACAATCTTCACGTGTCGCATATTTAGGTGCAGTTTTTGCTGCTTCCTGCAATGCATTTTTATAAGCAAGCGAACATTGTTCACTTTGAGCGGGGTTTTTCTGGGCACAATCCTCTGCATTAGTATATAAAGATACGCTTTCGTCGCTTTGTTCACAAGCGGACAACATAAATACCGTACTAATCGCTAAGGCGACAGGTGCTAAGCGGTAGGCGCGCCAGCTTTTACGAAAAGCATCTTGATTAATATTCTTCGTGCGCTTTATTTTCATCATCATTTACCTATCCTAAAGGTCGAAATAAAAATCGTCAAACTAGGATAGAATAGGGTAATTACGGTGGAAATTAAAGCATAAAGCTGACAGAAATATGGCTATCAATCGGATTATTTATTTTAAGTGGTAAAAATACAACTTTTCTAATTAATTTTCGCTACACTAAAAAAACCCACAATATGTGGGCATTAATAAGCGAGTATTTATTTAATGTATTTGTGGAACATTCATCGGATTAATAATTGTATCCGGTGAGGTTGATAATGTTTTGCCTAAGCTATTATTTAAACGGATCAGATCGCTTTCATTTAACGTCCCACGAGCATACTGGATTTTCAGATCGTTAATCAGATAGTCATAACGTGCATTAGCTAGATTCTGTTTTGCCTGAAAAAGGGTTGTTGTTGCGTTCAACACGTCCACGATTGTTCGCGTGCCGACTTGATAGCCTGCTTCCATCGCATCTAACGAACTTTGTGCTGAAATGACTAATTGTTGGTAAGCCTTGATGCTACTAATAGAAGATATAACATTATTGTAGGAAGAGCGTACTATTTGAATAACATTGCGATAAGTACTTTCGAGCTGTTCGCTGGCACTAATATAACCATACTGTGCTTGTTCAACGCGTGAGTTAGTTTTGCCACCGGTATATAACGGCACACTTAACGTTAGTCCGACGCTATTTTGGCCAGTATAGCTAGTATCATTTCGGTTCCATAGATGATTAGCACTACCGTGATAATGAGTGTTGTTAACGCCCGTTGATGCTTCTAATCCAAGGGTAGGTAAATGTCCTGACTGTTCATAGCGAATATTTTCTCGCGCCAAATCTTGTGACAAACGCGCGCTGAGTAAACTTAAGTTGCGCGTTTCAGCATCTTTTAATAGTTTTTCTACTCGAGCAGGTGTTTGCGTGCGGAAGTGATCAATATTTAAAACGGCTAATTGGCTGTAATAGATGCCGCTAACTTGGCGTAATTTTTCCAACGCATTTTCTAATTGATTACGGCTCGATACTTCCTGCGCCAATACGCTGTCATAATTAGCACGGGCGTTTTGTACATCAGTAATAGCCACTAATCCTACGTTAAAACGTTGGGTTGTTTGATCTAACTGGCGATAAACGGCTTTTTTCTGGGCTTCAATATAGTCTAATAAGTCAATCGCGCGTAACACGTCAAAATAAGCTGTGGCAGTATCAAGAATTAATTTTTGTTGATTAGTTTGATAAGTAACATCAGCAATACCGGCGGTTTTTTCTTGTATGTCTAACTGTTGCCATTTTGACATATCAAAGATGGTTTGGGTGAGTTTAAGATTGGCGCCAAGTTGGTTGTTTTCTGTGTCTCGGTTATCACGATAACCGCTGTTATAGGTGAAATTTGCACCTAAACCTAATTGCGGCAGTAAAGGGCTTCGAGCTTCATTAATTTTTTCAAATGCTTGGTCGCGTTCTGCTAGTGATTTACGTAAATCTGGATTACTTTCTTTTGCTTTCTGATAGACTTGCAATAAATTTTCAGCTTGCCCTGTGGCACTTAGTCCCATTAGGCTAATGGTGATAAAAAGAGAGATAAATTTTTTCATTCTTATTCCTTGATTATGCAATTTATTATGCAATTTTTTGCTTTAGTTATCTCAGAAAAACATTAATACCGCTAATTTTAGCAGAATATGTCATTATTCCATGGTAGCTGTTTGTGCCATCTAGCATGTTAAATCTGGTCGATGTTACATTATTTATAAGTTAATTTCCTTAAAAAACGTTATATAAGTCTCACTTTTTTGTCAGTTAATGCATATAAATTCAGAGAGTTTTTATGAGTGATAAAAAAAATTTACCCTTCAAGTTTAGCCAAAATGATGTGGAAATTACGGCTAAGTTCGATCTTTATAGTGGTTTTTTTCGTTTTGTAGAATACCGTTTTCGACATAAGTTGTTTAACGGGGGTTGGAGCAAGGAAATTCGACGTGAAGTTTTAGAACGGGGCAATGCGGGCGTTATTTTACCTTATGATCCTTGTCTTGATAAGGTCGTGTTAGTTGAACAAGTACGGCTCCCGGCGATTGAAACTAGCAAAACACCGTGGCTATTAGAAACTATTGCTGGCATGGTAGAACAAAATGAAAACTTAGAACAGCTAGTTCGTCGTGAAGCTAAAGAAGAAGCGGGTATTACCATTTTGCGTTGTCACTATGCACTAAGTTATCTTACTAGCCCAGGCGGCACCACTGAGCGTATTTATGTACATATCGGTGAAATTGATGCATTAGCAATCAAACCCGGCACCATACATGGATTGAACAGCGAAAATGAAGATATTCGTGTCCATGTTGTTAGTCGCGAACAAGCTTATCAATGGGTGGAATTAGGGGTAATTGATAATGCGGCTACTGTAATCGCAATACAGTGGTTACAATTAAATCATCTTAGATTGAAAAACAATTGGTTGAATAACTTAAAATAACTACTTATTCATAGATATAAAAAAGAAGTGTGTATCAGCCAACAGTTATTGATAAAGTATTAATGTTAAAATAACGTATAAAGTAGGTAGAAACTAAGGAAATTGCTTGGATAGTCTGTTTAAATTAACAACAAAGCAAAAAAATTTAGTGAGGATCTTACAAATTACTGATACTCACCTTTTTGCTAATGTTGATGATACTCTACTTGGCGTCAATACTTTTGCTAGTTTTCATGCAGTGATTGATGCAATTTTAGCGCGCAATGAAAATGTTGATCTGGTTGTCGCTACCGGTGATTTGGCTCAAGATCAATCCGCCCAAGCCTATCAGCATTTTGCAGAAGGGATCAAACGGTTGGCTGCTCCTTGTGTTTGGTTGCCAGGCAATCATGATTATCAACCGGCAATGGTAGCTACTTTAGCGAAAGCAGGAATTTTACCCTCTAAACAGGTGCTAATTAATGATAATTGGCAAATCCTTATGTTGGACAGCCAAATTCAGGGTGCGGTACATGGGAAATTGTCCAATCAACAATTGTTATGGATGAAAAGCTGTTTTGATGCCTACAATGAGCGTAGTCATTTACTGATGTTACATCATCATCCTTTACCATCGGGTTGTACCTGGCTTGATCAACATTGCTTGCGTAATTCTCATATTGTGGCTGACTATTTAAAGCAATATCCGCAAATTAAAGCAATTTTATGTGGGCATATTCATCAAGAAATAGATGAATATTGGCAAGGGATCCGCATGATGGCAACACCATCAACTTGTATCCAATTTAAACCTCATTGTACTAATTTTACATTAGATATTCTGGCACCGGGATGGCGTTATCTTGATCTTTCTATCAATGATGACGGTGAAAATGTGTTGGATACCCAAGTTTTCAGATTGGCTAGTGATAAATACCGTCCAGATTTCGATTCAGGCGGTTATTAATGTCAACATTAATTTATATTCATGGTTTTAATAGTTCCCCTCTATCACAGAAGGCAAATAGCTTAAAAACTTGGTTAAGCGGGCAACACCCAGAAGTTAATATGCTGATACCCCAGCTTCCTTGTTATCCGGCAGAAACGATTGAGTTACTACAGAATCTCGTAACGGCCCATGCGGGAGAGCCGATTGGCGTGATAGGTTCTTCCTTGGGTGGTTATTTTGCTATTTGGTTATCGCAAAAATTTAGTTTACCCGCAGTTATTGTCAATCCAGCAGTACGCCCCTTTGATTTGTTTCAACAGTATTTAGGTGAGCAAGTCAATCCTTACACAAAGGAATGCTACATTTTGCAACCCCATCATTTAAATGAACTGCAAGAGATACAAATTAAGACATTAACGGCACCTGATCTGATTTGGTTATTACAACAAACTGGTGATGAAATATTGGACTATCGTCAAGCTGTTACCTATCTTATGGAGTGTAAGCAAACAATTGAGTCAGGAGGTAACCATGCTTTTGTTGGATTTGACTACTATTTTCCACAAATTATGCGTTTTTTAGCTTTGGCAAAGACAAAATAAGTAAAAAATTATTCAAAATAGCTGAATCACTGTTATTATCATCAGTATCTCAGCATTTATTTGCCTAATTAATCGTCAATTACCGCAGAAAATAATATGACTCAATCTAATTATAATGCAGAGGCAATCGAGGTCCTCAGTGGTTTAGAACCTGTACGTCGTCGCCCGGGCATGTACACCGATACCTCTCGACCAAATCATCTGGCGCAGGAAGTTATTGATAACAGTGTCGATGAGGCGCTTGCCGGTTATGCCAAACGTATCGATGTCATCTTGTATGAAGATCAGTCGCTGGAAGTGATTGATGATGGCCGAGGTATGCCCGTTGATATCCACCCGGAAAAGAAAGTGCCAGCTGTAGAGCTGATTTTGGGGCATTTACATGCTGGGGGAAAATTTTCTAATAAAAATTATCAATTCTCTGGCGGGCTACATGGTGTTGGTATTTCCGTAGTGAATGCGTTATCAAAACGTATTGAAGTAACTGTCAGTCGTGATAGCCAAATATACCGAATAGCTTTTGAAAATGGCGAAAAAGTTCAGGAACTCGAGGTAATTGGTAGTTGTGCTAAACGGACAACCGGGACTGGTGTGCGTTTTTGGCCCGATAGCCATTTTTTTGACAACCCACGATTTTCTATTTCACGTTTAGTACACATATTAAAAGCCAAGGCTGTGCTATGCCCTGGTGTTGAAATCATCTTTAAGGATAAAATAAATAATACTGAGCAGACATGGCGTTATAACGATGGCTTAACCGACTATCTAATGGAGGCAGTGAACGGTTTAGTTACTTTACCGGAAAAAGCGTTTGTTGGTAATTTTGCTGGCCAATTAGAAATGGTCGATTGGGCATTGCTCTGGTTACCAGAGGGTGGGGAACTATTAACCGAGAGTTATGTTAACCTTATTCCAACGGCACAAGGTGGTACCCATGTTAATGGATTACGTCAAGGTTTGCTGGATGCGATGAGGGAGTTTTGTGAATACCGTAATTTACTTCCCCGCGGTGTGAAATTAACGGGTGATGATATTTGGGAACGCTGTGCTTATGTTCTATCAGTTAAAATGCAAGATCCTCAATTTGCCGGCCAGACTAAAGAACGTCTTTCTTCTCGCCAGAGCGCTGCGTTTGTTTCCGGTGTGGTAAAAGATGCTTTTAGTTTGTGGTTAAACCAAAATGTTCAAGAAGCTGAGCAATTAGCGGAGCTCACCATCTCTAGTGCGCAAAGGCGTCTACGCGCAGCGAAAAAAGTTGTGCGCAAAAAACTGACCAGCGGGCCTGCGTTACCCGGTAAGCTAGCCGATTGTACATCTCAAGATCTTAATTTCACTGAACTATTTTTAGTTGAGGGTGATTCAGCCGGTGGATCGGCTAAGCAGGCTCGTGATCGTGAATATCAGGCGATTATGCCGTTAAGAGGCAAGATACTGAATACCTGGGAAGTTTCTTCCGATGAAGTTTTAGCTTCACAGGAAGTTCATGATATCTCAGTGGCTATTGGTATCGATCCAGACAGCAATGATCTTAGCCAGCTCCGTTACGGTAAGATTTGTGTTCTGGCCGATGCAGATTCGGATGGATTGCATATTGCAACATTACTCTGCGCGCTTTTTGTTCGCCACTTTCCCGCTTTAGTAAAAGCAGGCCATATTTATATTGCTATGCCACCTTTATATCGTATTGATCTAGGTAAAGAAGTCTATTATGCCCTCGATGAAGGTGAAAAGGCTGCTGTTCTCGATCGGCTAAGTTATAAGCGTGGCAAACCGAATGTCCAGCGCTTTAAAGGGTTAGGTGAGATGAATCCGACGCAATTACGTGAAACCACGCTTGATCCTAATACACGACGCTTAGTCCAACTCATTATTAATGATGATAATTATCAAGAAACACTAGCGATGATGGATATGCTACTGGCGAAAAAACGGGCAGAAGATCGTCGAAATTGGTTACAAGATAAAGGCGATGCGATAGAAATTGAAGTGTAATCGACACTGTTAATCAGAGACTGAGGAATTAAATGAATGAGTGAGATAACTCACGATGGTGTAGAGCAACAACCACTTTACACCTTTACCGAAAATGCCTATCTCAATTATTCCATGTACGTCATCATGGACAGAGCATTGCCATTTATTGGCGATGGGTTAAAACCTGTTCAACGCCGAATTGTTTATGCCATGTCTGAGCTTGGTTTGAGTAATGCGGCTAAATACAAAAAATCAGCACGTACAGTCGGTGATGTATTGGGGAAATATCATCCACATGGTGATAGTGCTTGTTATGAGGCTATGGTGTTGATGGCACAACCGTTTTCCTATCGTTATCCATTAGTTGATGGCCAGGGGAACTGGGGAGCACCCGATGATCCTAAGTCATTTGCTGCGATGCGCTACACTGAATCAAGATTGTCAAAATACGCGGAAACGCTACTTAGTGAATTAGGATTAGGAACAGTAGCCTGGACGCCTAACTTTGATGGAACATTAACTGAACCCAAAACCCTACCGGCAAGATTACCCAATATACTGTTAAATGGTACCACAGGGATTGCAGTTGGTATGGCGACCGATATTCCGCCACATAATGCTCCTGAAGTAGCAAGTGCATTAGTTGCTTTACTGGAAAATCCAAAAGCTGATCTTAATATGTTGATGAATTTTATTCCTGCTCCTGATTACCCAACAGAAGCAGAGATTATTTCATCAAAAGAAGATATTCAAAAAATTTACCAAACAGGCCGTGGTTCTATTCGGCTACGTGCCGTATGGGAAATGGATGATGGTAATGCTGTTATTACTGCACTGCCTCATCAGGTATCTGGTGCTAAAGTGTTAGAACAGATTGCTTCACAAATGCGCGCCAAAAAATTACCGATGGTAGAAGATTTACGCGATGAGTCAGATCATGAAAACCCGACACGTTTAGTGATTGTACCAAGAAGTAATCGGATTGATTTAGAACAAGTGATGACGCATTTATTTGCCACGACGGATCTAGAAAAAAGTTATCGGGTCAATTTGAATATGATTGGTTTGGATAATCGCCCAGCAGTTAAAGGACTGGTTGAAATTTTAAATGAATGGTTATTATTTCGACGAGAAACTGTGCGTAACCGCTTAAATCATCGTTTAGAAAAAGTATTAAAACGCTTACATATTCTTGACGGTTTATTAATAGCTTATCTGAATATAGATGAGGTTATCCATATTATCCGTAATGAAGATGAGCCTAAAGCCGTATTAGTGGCTCGTTTTGCTCTTTCAGAAACTCAGGCTGAATCTATCCTGGAATTGAAATTGCGTCATTTGGCTAAACTAGAGGAGTTTAAGTTACGTGGCGAGCAAGATGAATTAGCGAAAGAGCGTGATCAACTACAAGCTATTTTGGGTTCTGAACGTCGTTTAAACACCTTAATCAAGAAAGAAATTGAAACAGATGCACAGACCTATGGGGATGATCGTCGCTCACCGCTTAAGGAGCGTATTGAAGCAAAAGCCATGAATGAACATGATATTTTGCCTTCTGAGCCGGTTACTATTGTCCTTTCTGTTATGGGATGGGTGAGAAGCGCAAAAGGTCATGATATTGATCCGACTAACCTTAATTATAAAGCGGGTGATGGTTTCCGTAGTGCAGCAAAAGGTAAAACTAATCAACCGGTCGTTTTTCTTGATAGCACAGGGCGAAGTTATTCATTAGATCCGCTTGATCTTCCTTCTGCACGAGGGCAGGGAGAACCTCTTACTGGCAAATTGGCATTACCACCTGGCGCAACGACTGAACATGTATTGACAGCGCCTGAAGAGCAAAAATATTTGTTGGCATCGGATGCGGGGTATGGGTTTATCTGTACCTTTAGTGATTTAGTAGCAAAAAATAAAGCAGGTAAGGCATTAATTACCTTACCGAATAATGCTAAGGTATTAGCACCATTAGAAGTTAACAATGAACAGCAAGATTTATTATTAGCAATTACTAAAGCAGGCCGAATGCTAATATTTCCTGTTAGCGATCTCCCACAGCTTTCTAAAGGAAAAGGTAATAAAATTATTAATATTTCTGCTGCTCAATCAGCCAGCGGAGAGGATCTGCTAGTTTGGTTAATATTTTTGCAGCCTCAGTCTTCAATTACACTCTATTTGGGTAAACGAAAAATGAAATTAAATCCAGAAGATTTGCAAAAATATCGTGCTGAACGAGGTCGTAAAGGTTCTCCATTACCTCGTGGATTACAGAGTATTGAGCGTATAGAAGTAACACCTGCTAGTAATAAATAATCTTCGATTGTTTTTATAGATGGGTGAAGTTACTTATTACTTGAGGTAAATATGTTAGCTATAGTTCGTATTATTATTGTGATCCTATTTACGATATTGGTTTGCGTGTTAGGATGTTTTTTTTGCTTATTTAGTCCAAGAAATCCAAGCCATGTTATGCGCTTTGGCCGGCTGTTTGGTAAATTATCTTATGTTTTTGGTATTACCATTATTAGTCGAGTGCCAGCTGAAGCCAAAGATTACGGTCCCAGTATCTATATAGGTAATCATCAAAATAACTATGATATGGTGACGATGTCAAATGCAGTACAGCCAAATACCGTTACTGTTGGGAAAAAAAACTTAGTCTTTATTCCTTTTTTTGGTCCGCTATATTGGTTGTCTGGTAATATTCTTATTGATAGGGCTAATCGAACTAAAGCGCACAATACCATTTCGCAGGTTGTTCAACAGATCAAAAAAAGAAAAATTTCTGTTTGGATGTTTCCTGAGGGAACCCGTAGTCGTGGTCGAGGTTTACTGCCATTTAAAACCGGTGCATTTTATGCAGCAATTGCAGCAGGTGTGCCAATAATACCGGTCTGTTTATCTGAAACAGAAGGGCGCATTAAACTAAATCGTTGGAATAATGGAGTAGTGATCGTCGAAATGCTACCGTCTATTGACACAACAAAGTATAATCGAGAAAACGTGCGTGAATTGGCAGATTATTGCCATGATTTATTTAAAGCTAAAATTGCAGAATTAAATAAAGAAGTAGCAGAAATAGAGCAAAAAATGAAATAAAATTTAAGTTCATTTTCAAGCAAATTAGTTTCTAAATGATCATATTTAACAATATATTAATATTTGGCGTTGTAGCAATCTATTGTCTTAATTGAATAGAGTTATCAAATAATTGGGATAACACAATTACTAGCAGATAGTAGGATAAGTATATTTCCTTTATGAACAATAAATGGCGCTAGCTTATTAATGATTTTGTGGAGAGGCTATGTCACTAAGTCGGCGTCGATTTCTTAAGCTATCAAGTATAGCAATGAGTGTTTCTATGCTTCCTACTGCGGTTAGAGCAGAAAAAAATGCAGGATACCCATTATTACCAATCCCGCCTCTATTAGAATCTCATTTGGGTCAACCGTTGTTTCTTACGTTGAAAAAATCTTATTGGTCTTTTGATGGTAGCCATCGTACTACGACTATTGGTTGCAATGGTTATTATTTAGGGCCAACCATTCGAGTAGAAACGGATAGTGATTTGAAATTGGTATATAGTAATCGACTCTCTGAAGAAGTTGCTATGACAGTCAGTGGGTTACAAGTTCCAGGTACTCAAATTGGTGGGGCAGCCAGATTAATGTCACCCAATGTTGATTGGTCGCCGGTACTGCCGATCCGTCAACCCGCTGCGACCTGTTGGTATCATGCGAATACACCTGGCAAGATGGCAAGACAAATTCATGATGGTTTGGTTGGTATGTGGATTGTGTCTGATAAGACCAGTAAGAATTTAAATATTCCTAATCATTACGGCGTGGATGATTTTCCTATTATTATGCAAGATAAACGGCTAGATAGTTTTGGAACACCACACTATAAAGCGACAGCGGAAGGTTTTTTAGGTGATACTTTATTAGTTAATGGTGTGCAGGAGCCGTATATTAAAGTCGCTCGCGGCTGGATCCGCTTACGGTTACTTAATGCATCAAATTCAAGACGCTACGTATTGGAAATCAGTGATAAGCGACCATTTTTTTTGATAGCGAGTGATCAAGGGTTACTACCTGCTCCGGTGAGTATCGATAAATTACCTATGGCGCCTGGCGAGCGTCGAGAAGTATTAATTGATATGTCCAAAACAGAGTTATTGACGATAACGGCTGGCAGAGCGGCAGGTATTATGGATCGGATTAAAGGACTTTTCGAACCATCAACTTTATTAAATTCGACCAAGGTTTTAACCATTTGTTCATCAGGGCTATTATCATTGGTAACCGATAATTTACCAAAAACACTGGTTAATGACACTAGCCAAATCACATCGACTATTCGTAATCGTGAAGTGACCCTTAGTAAACCTTTTGGCATTAATGGTATGATGCGGGATGTAAATCGTATTGACTTAATCACTCAGCAGGGAGCATGGGAACGCTGGATAGTAAAAGCGCATGAGCCTCAAGCATTTCATATTGAAGGTGTTCGTTTCAAAGTTATTAATCATAATGGTGTTGTACCTGGCCCAGAGGATTATGGCTGGAAAGATACAGTATGGATAAATGGCTACAGTGAATTATTAGTTAATATGCTACAACCGTCTTATGATCATTTTCCTTTTTTGTATTTTAGTCAAAATTTAGAGAAAGCGGATAAAGGCTCAACTGCACAGATGGTGATCAACCCATCAGCTTAATTTATTTCTATAATATAGAATATTTTTGCGGCTGATTAATAAAAAAGTAATTTGTATTATTTTATGTTTTTATTATTTTGATTGTTATTTATTATTTAAAATTATCTATATAATAGTAATTAATGATTTGATTGTTTTTATAAAAATGTAGATTTATTGAAGAGTGATTGGATTTTTTAAATGTAAAATCCAATTTTCTATTATGCCAATATGGTGACCTAATGAATATTAGTTTAATCGCAGCAATGGCGGCGGATCAGGTAATTGGTTTGGAAAATAACATGCCATGGGTGTTATCCGGTGATTTAGCCTGGTTTAAGCGTAATACGTTAAATAAGCCAGTTATAATGGGACGTATAACTTATGAAGCTATAGGTAAACCTTTACCTCAACGTTTGAATATTATTCTTAGTCAAACACATTCGAGTAATGATAAAGGCGTTGTTTGGGTTAACTCAGTTGACGAGGCACTAGCCGCAGCTGGGGAAGTAGAAGAAATAATGATTATAGGCGGGGGGAAAATTTATGAATTATTCTTACCTCTGGCAAATCGTCTTTATTTAACGCATGTAGATGCAGAAGTGATTGGTGATACCTATTTTCCTGTTTATGAACCTGATGAGTGGGATTCCGTATTTACTGAATACCATGAAGCAGATGAAAAAAATTCTCATAATTATTGTTTTGAGATATTAGAACGTCGCTCACAAAGCTAAGTGAGACTCCTAGTGGTAATAAAAAATCGAAGGCTAACACTTCGGTTTTTTATTATTAATTTGAATTAGGTGATGTTAAATATATAAATAAAAATTAAATTTGTATTATTAATTAAATAATTTAAGTCAAATAGTTATAAATAGGGGTTTATTTAAATAGGTTTATAATCATTATTTTAGTAATATTAAAACAAAATTAATTAGTTTATTAGTTATATTCTATTATCTGCTGTTTAGCGACAAGTATAGTGTTAGTTATCTTTTAGTAAATGCAGGCTGGCTAAAATATTTTTTGTCCTCCCAACGAAGTAAAGTCAGTTTTCCTCCCCAGCAACAACCGGTATCAAGTCCATAAATCCCTTTAGGCGTTCCTTTCCCTTCCAGGGAAGCCCAGTGACCAAAAATAATGGCATATTCTGGTGGAATTTTTCGTGGCAGATCAAACCAAGGCTTTAAAGGCGGAGGGGTGTTTTCAGGTTTATTTTTCCAGGCCATATTTAACTGACCGTCAGGAAAACAATAGCGCATCCGGGTTAGGACATTGGTACTAAAACGTAAACGGGATAATCCTGTTAAATTGGGCGACCAGTTGTTCGGCATATCACCATAGATAGAGTCGATAAATAAAGGATAGGTATCACTACTAAGAACAGCCTCTACTTCTCTAGCACACATCTGGGCTGTTGCTAAGTCCCATTGCGGTGTGATCCCAGCATGTGCCATGATGATTTTTTCCTTATTGTCCACTTGTAATAGCGGCTGACGTCGTAACCAATTAACTAGTTCATTAGCATCAGGGGCGGTTAGTAATTTTTTCAGTTTGTCTTTAGGTTTATTATGACTAATGTTGGCATATACACCGATAAGATGGAGATCATGATTACCTAGTACCATTCTGACGGATGAGCCTAATGTTTTAATGTAACGTAAAACTTTTAGAGAATCCGGGCCACGGGCGACCAGATCACCGGTGAGCCATAAAACATCTTTTTGTGGCTCAAATTTTACTTGTTTGAGAAGTGCCTTAAGTTCACGATAGCAACCGTGAATATCTCCGATAAGATAAGTAGCCATAATTAGTTTATAAGTGTTGGGATAGCAAGACGAAAGACTGGGATATCAACATAAAAATTTTTACCATCATTATCTAACATTACATAATGGCCTTCCATAGTTCCCATTGGCGTTTCTATAATAGCGCCACTGGTATAACGATATTCGGCGCCGGGTTGAATGATGGGTTGTTCTCCTACAACACCCTGGCCTTGTACTTCGGTGCGTTTACCATCACTATTAGTAATTAGCCAATAGCGGCTGATTAACTGTACTGGTGTACGGCCAAGATTACGAATAGAAATCGTATAGGCAAAAACAAACCGGGCTTCTTCTGGTAAAGATTGATTTTCAATATAGACACTTTGAACTTGTATGCAGATGTTTGGTTCATTTAGCATAGTGCCCCCAAAGTTTATCACTATCAGATCGTGGTTTTAGCCAATTGGCAGGCTAACTTACAATAATTTTCTACTGAAATATTTTCCGCGCGACAGTTAGGATCAATACCTAATTGTTCAAAATCCTGCACGCTAAATAAATCACTTAAACTATTACGAATCGTCTTACGGCGTTGATTAAATGCCTGGGTAGTAATACGACTTAATAATTTGACATCACAAATAGCGTAAGGGTTTCGTTGATGAGGAATTAAACGTACTACAGCTGAATCCACTTTTGGTGCTGGGGTAAAAGCCGAGGGAGGTACGGCTAGAATAGGGATTATCTGACAATAATATTGCGCCATAACGCTAAGACGACCATATGCTTTAGTATTTGGTCCTGCGACTAAGCGATTAACAACCTCTTTTTGTAGCATAAAGTTCATGTCAGCGATAGCGGTAGTATAAGTGAAAAGATGGAACATTAATGGGGTTGAAATATTATAAGGCAGGTTACCGAACACTCTAAGGGGTTGACCTTTTTCTTTCGCTATTGCGCCAAAATCGATCGTCATGGCATCGTTTTGTATAATTGTTAGTTTCGCCCTAAGTGCAGGGTGGGCGGCTAAACGGGCAGCAAGATCACGATCTAACTCAATTACTGTCATATTCTCTATCTGGTCACTGATGGGTAACGTCAGGGCGCCTAAACCAGGACCGATTTCAACAATAGCTTGATTAGGTTTTGGGTTAAATGCAGTCACCATACTGTCAATAATAAATGGGTCAGTTAAAAAATTTTGCCCAAAGCGCTTACGGGCAAAGTGCCCTTGATGGATTCGTTTATTCATTGTTATTTTGTATCATGCTAATAGCTAATTTTAAGGCAGTTATAAAACTGTTTGCATTTGCTTGCCCACTTCCTGCCAGCTCGATGGCGGTACCATGGTCAACCGATGTACGGATAAAGGGTAAGCCTAAAGTAATGTTTACCGCGTGACCAAAACCTTGATATTTTAGCACAGGTAGACCTTGATCGTGATACATGGCTAAGATTGCATCAGCTTGGTTCAGATATTTTGGCTGGAATAGGCTATCCGCTGGGAAAGGGCCATAAAGTTGCAATCCTTCATGACGCAATTTCTGGATAACTGGGATAATAGTGTCGATTTCCTCATGTCCCATATGTCCGCCTTCGCCGGCATGAGGATTTAATCCACAGATATAGATAGCGGGTGTTTTAATGCCAAATTTAGATTTTAACTCATTATTTAAAATATAAATAACTTGTTGTAGGCTCTCAAAAGTAATGGCATCTGCAACCTGTTTGAGCGGTATATGGGTCGTTGCCAGCGCGACACGCAATGTTTCTGTCGCTAACATCATGACCACTTTTTGGGCTTTACTTCTATCAGCAAAAAATTCAGTATGACCGGTAAAAGAAATGCCTGCATCATTGATAATTCCTTTATGGACAGGGCCGGTAACTAATGCTGAAAATTCACCGGTCATACAGCCATCACATGCGCGACTAAGGGTTTCTATTACATACGGGCTATTTTGTTTATTTAGTTGGCCTGTTTTGACTTCTGTGGGTAATTTTATCGGTAAAACCGTCAGTGTTTTGGCAGCTTGGCCGTTATTCAGAGAATCAGGCGAATAGATAGTTAATTCTAATTCTAAACAAAGTTGATTAGCCCGAGTTAGTAGCAGGTCTGGATCAGCACAAGCAACTAATCTAACCGGCCAATTTTGTAGAGCCAGTTGGATCAAAAGATCAGGACCTACCCCGGCCGGTTCACCCGGGGTGAGAACGATAGCGTTAGTTATTTTTCCCATAAAAATTATTGTGCATCACTATCATTAAGAATTTTTACATAGGCAGATGCGCGTAGCTCTTGCATCCAAATTTGTGCTTCTTCATTAAATTTACGATTGAATAACAGACGGTAGGCATGATCTTTCTGTGCTACATCGGTTTTATCAACTTGGCGCGTATCTTCTAACTGAATAAGATGCCAACCAAAAGAAGAGTGGATTGGCTGACTTATTTCCCCTTTACTTAACCGCATTAAACCATCACGAAATGCTGGATCATAAACATTGGGCATATTCCAACCAAGTTCACCACCTCGTAACGCAGAACCAGGATCTTGTGAGTATTTTTTAGCTGCTTCGGCAAAAGTTATTTGACCCGTTTTAATTTGCTGCGCAATTTGTTGTATTTTTGCGTGCGCTTGTTCGTTATTCATAATAGGTGAGAGCTTAATAAGAATATGGCGAGCTTTTACTTCGGTGACTGAAATGGGCATATTGCCACGTTGTATATCATTAAGTTTTAAGATATGAAATCCGACACTAGAACGTATAGGCCCAATGATATCACCTTTTTTCGCATGCTGAACTTGTTGAGCAAAAACGGTTGGCAATTCTTCCGCTTTACTCCAGCCCATTTGCCCACCTTTTAAGGCATTAGGGTCGGCAGAGTAAGTAATGGCAAGTTTACCAAAATCAGCGCCTTGCTTTAATTGAGCAATAATTTTATTTACCGTATCCATTGCTGATTGACTTTGTGCATTGGTTGGATTTTCTGGTAATGGGATCAAAATATGACTTAAGTTTACATTAGCATCCTGGCCGGCTTGCGAATTAAGTTGCGCAGCTAATGAATCGACTTCTTGCGGCAGAATAGTGATCCTCCGACGAACTTCATTATTACGTACTTCTGCGATCATCATTTCTCTACGAACATCGCTACGGTAATTTTGTAAATTGATGCCATCCATCGACAATCGTTGTTGCAATTGGCCAAAAGTTAATCCATTTTGTGCTGCAATATTGGCGATAGTAACGTCTATGGCTTGATCAGGAATTTGGATCTGCATTTTTTCAGCTATTTGCATAATAATTTTATCTATGATCAAACGTTCTAATATTTGGTGACGTAATGCATTTTCATCGGGAATTTGTTGTCCTGCATTTCTGGCGTTTATTCTTACGATATCTAGCATACTATCTACGTCACTTTGTAGCACAACGCCATCGTTAACGATAGCAGTCACTTTATCCAATTGCTGTAGCGCTGCTAGTGTGGTGGTACTGACTGAGAACAACAAGCCAATAATCAGTTTTCTCCAATAATTCATAAAATTCTCATTTTGTTCGATTATATTACGGTTTGATCCTATTTCAGGTTTCTTCTATTTGATAGATAAAAATATCAATTTTATTAGAAGGCTCGTTGATAAGGTAAAATACCACTAGCAAGCATATCCTGACTTCCCAAATTATGATTATTATTTAGGCCTTTTAGTTCCACATTGATTGACCATCGATTATCATAGTCACTACTGAAGTTTTGTTGTTGCCATCCCACAATTTTACGCTCATAACCCATATTAATTGACCAGCAGCAAGTACTATATTGTAAACCGATCAATCGACTCGCGGGTTGGTTTTCTTTCAAATCATAATAGTATGAGCCAACGAAGCCCCACTGATCGCCTAAAGGCCAACTTACTACCGCGCCAATTTGGGAAATTCCTTTTTGAAAGGCTGGTGCGGCTTCTTTAAGAGTTGCTTGAATATAATCGCGATCGACGAAACGATAATTCAGCTGCAATAAGCGATCTGAATCCAGACGATATTCTGTTATCACATTACCCATAGTAATATCACCCAGACGTCTATCATACTGGAGTCCGCCACGTAATCCCCAGTTATCAGTTAGTCGTAAATAAGCATCGCCCGCCCATAATAGTGAGCCAGTATTACTTTTATCTTCAATAGGCAAATCGGAATCTTCGGTTCTTGGACGTTCAAAATAGTATATTTGGCCGACAGAAAAATTAAACCGTTCAGTTAATTCTTCATCATAAATACGTGTAGTAATACCGGTTGTCAATTGGTTAGCAGAAGCGATACGATCGAGTCCACTATAGATGCGGTTACGGAATAAACCGTTATAGTCAGCCTGTAGTAAGGAAGAATCATAATTATTAATATCACTTTGATCACGATAAGGCACGTAAAGATATTGAACCCGAGGTTCTAACGTTTGTACATAATTGCTATTGATCAATAGGTCGCGTTCAAAAACCAGTTTTGCATCAGAAGTTAACGCGGGTAAGATACGAGTAACCTGTTTTTTCAGATTGCTATTAGCCAGGTTGGCAGGGATATCCTGATCATAATAGGTCGCCATCACCTTTACCGTATTGTTAATACTTGCCCAATCATTAGATAATGGCAGATTAAGTTCTGGTTCGATGTGTAACCGTGTGGCATCCGGATTATTGGTTCCAACACTAGTAATACGCGCTGCTTGAGCATAAGTTTTTAGATCAAATGGCCCCAAATCATTTTTATAATAGTTAAGATCTAATTGAGGTTCAGTTTTATAGGCTTTACTATTAGGTGAATCAACAAAAACCTGAAATTGTTTATGTGTTAAGGTTGCATTCCAGTTTGGTTGTGCATAACCGACACTGAATTTTTGGGTGGCATAACCGTCAGTACTATTACCATATTTAGAAGTAAAATCGGTGAAATATTTTGAATCACTGACTTTTGTATAATCAAAATTAAAGCGCCATACCTGATCGAGTACGCCAGAATGGCCCCAATATAACAACCAGCGATCATCACTATCACGAGCGGGATACTTGCCACTATTTTTATCTTTAATATAGCTGCGATCGTGCTTTAGCCAATCAACGGCAAGGGTACCGGCTCCAGCAATAGTTAGATAACGAAATTCGTTATTCAGTTTTACGCCACGAAAAGTCATAAATTGTGGTGTAATGGTGGCATCGTAATTAGGTGCAATATTCCAGTAAAAGGGAAGCGCGAAATCTAATCCTGAACCTTTAGAATAACTACCATTAGGTAATAAAAAACCGGAACGACGCTTATTGCCAATAGGTAATTGTAAATAAGGGCTATAAAAAACCGGTACATTAGCAATACGAAAGCGCGCATTCCATATTTCGGCAACTTCTTCTTCGCGATCTAAAATAACTTCTGAGCCAACAACACTCCAGCTATCATTACCGGGGAGGCAAGCAGTAAACATGCCTTTTTCTAAAATGGTATAGCGATTTTCACCCCGCAATTTCATTTTATTTGCGTAGCCGCGTCCCTGACGGCCTACCATTAAATAATCACCTTTTTCAACATCGGTATCTTTATTATTCAGATTTGACCATGCTTTAGGCCCTTTTAGGATAATTTGTGGATCATCATAATGTACATTTCCCGTTGCGACCACCGTACGCACTGGGTTTTGGCTCGTCGTTTCTGTTTGGGTCAATTTAACTTCATCGGCAGTGAGGGTCTGGTTACCTTGTTGAATATCTACATTACCTTTATACGCGATGAAATGAGGATATTCACCAGCCCCATCTTTTGCGGTGATATGGACGGGTAGATCATTGGGATTACCTTTCACGATGGGTTTAGTATATACCGGTACCCCTAGCATGCATTGTTCTGTTAGATCAGCATGGGCATGTTGGCTATGAACAGCTATCCAAATCATGGTAGCAAGTAGTGTCGGGTGACTTTTTTTCATCATTCTGTATGTAGTTCCTTCATCGATATTATCGTGTAGGCAAAAGTTCAACAATTAACGTACTTAACGGTTCTTGTCTGTATAAAACCATCAGCTATATATTTCAGGTTATTAGGCACAGAGTAGAATGAGTAGTATGATAATGCAAAATTATACTCAGGGCATTGGGGAATTGAGAAGTTTATGCGGTATTGGGGAAAAATTATTGGTCTAATGTTGGGGATCATGTCTGGCACTCATATTTGGGGTGTTATCATCGGTTTCATTATCGGTCATGCATATGATAAAGCATCAGAACAGCAAAATTTAGAGAAAACAGGCGCTAAACAGAACCGTCAGGCACTTTTTTTCGTCAGCACATTTCAAATTTTAGGCCATCTGACTAAAGCAAAAGGTCGAGTCACTGAAGTTGATATTAAACTGGCAACAAACCTAATGGACAGAATGCAGTTGCATGGTGATGCCAGAATTTCAGCACAAAATGCTTTTAGAGAAGGTAAAGAGCAAAAATTTCCTCTAAGGGAAACGCTGAAAAAATTACGTCGAGCTTGTTTTGGTCGATTTGATCTTATTCAGATGTTTCTGGAAATTCAAATACAAGCTGCTTTTGCTGATGGCGCTTTACATCCTAATGAGCGAAAAGTGTTGTTTATTATTGCAGAAGAGTTAGGCATTTCACATAATCAGTTTGAACAGTTCTTGCATATGATGGAAGGTGGCCGACGGTTTGAACATAGTAGTAACTATTCTTATGGTTCCAATCGCTATCGACATACTGCCCAAGGACCAACATTAGCA
This sequence comes from Arsenophonus endosymbiont of Apis mellifera, assembly GCF_903968575.1. Lineage (NCBI taxonomy): Bacteria > Pseudomonadati > Pseudomonadota > Gammaproteobacteria > Enterobacterales > Morganellaceae > Arsenophonus > Arsenophonus endosymbiont of Apis mellifera. The sequence continues at coordinate 42,927 of NZ_CAJCFU010000064.1, forward strand.
GATGCTTGTAAGGTATTAGGTGTGCAACCTAATGATGAACAAACCAAAATTAAACGTGCCTATCGCAAATTAATGGCTGAACATCATCCAGATAAATTGGTGGCTAAAGGGTTACCACCAGAAATGATGGAAATTGCTAAACAAAAAGCACAATCAATTCAAGCTGCTTATGATTTGATCAAGAAAGAACGTCATTTCAAATAATTTATAGTGTTAAACGTTTGTTGAATAAGTTTTCCAACTGCTAAAAATCTGCTTTACAAGTAAAATGGATAGGCGATCCATAAATTGGGTGAGTAATGTAAAGCTCTTCTGCATGTAATTGCAGGCGTGAGGAGAGTATTAGCGCCGCGTTATGGGCATAAAATCGATCACCAATAATGGGATGGCCGAGTGAAAGCAGATGAACACGTAATTGGTGGGAACGACCTGTAATCGGAATAAGTTTGACCAGCGTTGTTTGTTCTTCGTAAGCTAACACTTCGTATTTAGTTTGTGCTGGTTTACCGGTTGTAAAGCACACTTTTTGTTTAGGTCGATTTGGCCAATCGCAGATCAGCGGCAGATCGATGAGTCCTTTTTTATTGCTAATATGACCCCAAACTCTTGCCTGATAAATTTTTTGCGGTTCTCTTTCGCGGAATTGACGTTTTAACTCTTTTTCTACGGTTTTATTCAATGCCACGACCATAATTCCGCTGGTTGCCATATCCAGGCGATGAACAGATTCTGCGGTTGGGAAATCCGCCTGAACTCGTGTCATTATACTATCTTTATGTTCGGCCGCTTTACCCGGTACTGATAACAGGCCACTAGGTTTGTTAACCACAATAATATGCTGATCTTGATAAAGAATATGCAGCCATGGATCGGTAGGCGGATGGTAAAACATCTCATTTGCTCCAACGTGGCCAGAAACTTTATTGTTTCTGGCAATTAATAATTACTGATGGGTAACAATCACCAGGCGTATAGCATCTAATCGCCAATTAGCTTGCTCAATATTGAGCAATTGCTGTTGGCGTTCATGTTCAATAGCGCTTAATTCATCAGGGCGAATATTCGGATTGACAGATTTTAATGCCTCTAATCGCGAATACTCTAATGATAATGTTTTATCCGCTTGCGCTTTTGCTTCAGTAATCAACCTACTTGCTTCTTTTTCTATCATGGTTTTAGAAAGTTGGAGTATATTATGTACCTCTTTTTGTACGGCATTTACTAACTTACTACCTGTATGGCGATTGACCGCTTTTAGCTGACGGTTAAAACTTTCAAATTCAACCTGCTTAGCAAGATCATTGCCTTTTAAATCCATTAGGATACGAATTGGTGTAGGTGGTAAAAAGCGAGTGACTTGTAGATTTTTGGGTGCTTGTGCTTCAACAACATAAATCAATTCAGTAAGCAGTGTTCCAACCGGTAAGGTTTTATTTTTTAATAGTGACACTGCACAACTGCCAATTTCGCCTGAAAGAATCAAATCCATCCCATTACGAATAATGGGATGTTCCCAGCTAATAAATTGGGTATCTTCTCTAGAGAGTGCCTGAGTACGATCAAAGGTAATAGTACAACCATCTTGAGGCAAGCCAGGAAAATCAGGTATCAACATATGTTCAGCAGGTGTAAGAACGATCAGATTATCGCTACGATCCTCTTGGTTAATACCAATGATATCGAACAAATTTAATGAAAAATTAATTAAATCGATACTATTATCTTGTTCTGCAATTTGATTGGCTAATATTTGACCAGCCTCGCCGCCATTAGAATTCATTTCTAATAAGCGATCACGTCCTTGCTCTAATTGGGTTTTCAGTTGATTATGTTTGGCTCGGCAGGACTTAATAAAATCCTCAAAATTATCAAGCAGGGTCGGTTTAGCCAAATAATCAATCAGTTGCGGATAATATTTATCATAAATAGCGCGTCCAGTTGGACAAGTATATTCAAAGGCATCAAGCCCCTCATGATACCAACGTAGCAAAATAGCTTGGGCCGTATTTTCAAGGTAAGTTACACTAATTTGGATATCCCTGTTTTGACCGATCCGATCCAAACGACCAATTCTTTGTTCAAGCAAATCGGGATTAAAAGGTAAGTCAAACATAACCAACTGGTTGGCGAATTGGAAATTACGTCCTTCAGAACCAATTTCTGAGCATAGTAATACCTGAGCGCCTTGTTCTTGGGAGGCAAAATAGGCTGCCGCCCGATCCCGTTCCAGTAATGTTAGATTTTCATGAAAAACGGCCGCTCTAATCGCTTCTTTTTCTCTTAATACCTGTTCCAATTGTATGGCAGTCGTCGCTTGAGAACAGATAACTAAAACTTTTTCTTGCCGATGGGTTGTTAAGAACTGCTTAAGCCATTCAACGCGAGGATCAAAATTCCACCAAGTTGCATTTTCACCTTCGAATGTCTGATAAATTTGCTCAGGGTAGAGCATCTCCCGAGCAGTGATATCAACGGATTTCTTAGCATTCATTATGCCAGCAACTTTAATTGCTGTTTGGTACTGTGGGGGTAACGGTAACTTAATAGCATGTAGTTCACGCCGAGGGAAGCCTTTAACACCATTACGGGTATTGCGAAATAGTAAACGGCTCGTTCCATGACGATCCATCAACATGCTAATCAATTCCTGGCGTGCCTTTTCACTTTCTTCATTATCACTATTACTGGCTTTAAGCAGAGGCTCAATATCTTGCTCTTTAATTAATTCTGTCAGTAAATTTTGCTGCCTATTATTTAATTTTTCACTTAAGAGCAACAAGCTAACGGCTTCGGCAACAGGACTATAATTTTGTTGTTCTTCAATGAAGTGTTGATAGCTATGAAAGCGATTAGGATCCAGTAAACGCAGACGAGCAAAATGGCTCTCTTGCCCCAATTGTTCAGGAGTTGCAGTTAATAACAGCACTGAAGAAATTTGTTGAGCGAGCGTGTCGATAGCTTGGTATTCACGGCTAGGCGACTGTTCACTCCAGACCAGGTGATGGGCTTCATCAACAACCATTATATCCCAATTAGCTTCCAGCAGATGATCAAAACGTTTTTTATTGCGGCGAACGAAATCAAGAGAACAGATAACCAACTGCTCTGTTTCAAAAGGATTCTCGCTATCGTGTAATGATTCACTATAACGGCTGTCATCAAACAGTGAAAAATGCAAATTAAAACGGCGCAGCATTTCGACTAGCCATTGGTGTTGCAAACTTTCAGGTACAATAATCAAGACCCGTTCAATACGCCCAGCAAGTAGTTGTTGATGAATGATCATTCCTGCTTCAATGGTTTTGCCTAATCCAACTTCGTCCGCTAACAAAACGCGTGGATGATGACGTTTACCCACTTCATGAGCAATATAAAGTTGGTGGGGGATCAAATTGGCGCGAATACCTCTTAGTCCACCGGTTTGGTGACCAAATTGTTGGTATTGGAAACTCAACGCGCGATAGCGTAATGCAAAACGATCCATTCGATCAAGTTGACCGGCAAACAAACGATCTTGTGGTTTATTAAATGTTAATTTGCTATCAAGAAACACTTCGCGCAGACTGACATTTTTTTCATCGGAATCGATACGAGTTCCTGTATAGACAAGTACTCCCTCCTCTTGTTGTACATAGTCAACTCTAAGCTGCCAGCCTTCATGGCTGGTGATCAGATCGCCTTCATTAAACATAACGCGTGTAATTGGTGCATCATTTATCGAATAAAGGCGATTTTCTCCGCTTGCGGGGAAAAGTAATGTAACCATGCGGTTATCAATAGCCACCACGGTACCTAATCCAAGTTCACTTTCTGTATCGCTTATCCAGCGTTGACCAAGAATAAATGGCATAAATTTTAACTCAGTTTATCCGTATGTTTGAGAAAATTATGGGTTGTTTGTTTTGAAGAGAGTAAATTATATTAATCATAAAATAATATCTTACTCTCTTTTTGAAAGGACTGTATGTTAATAAATGCGGTGCCAATAGTCACCTATAAAAATGCTTTTTGATAAGATATTATCATTTATTTGTGTTGTAACAGAGAATGTTAACGTATTAAGCAGATGAAAAAAAGAACAAATTACCATTTTTTATAAATCTATATCCTACCGTTTTGCCCATTAATTTATAATTAACTCATATATAAAGCAAATTATATAGATATTATCGTTAATTAAATATTGATAAAAAATAAAGTATAGAAATAAAAAAGTTATATTATGTGAAAATCTTGGCTGTAGTAAAATTTTTTATCATAGTTATTAAAATTATCTGCTTGATCCTTAAAACCCAACTTAATCTAATAAACTTTAGTATAAATAATACCTCAATATTAGATTAAGATTGGGTAGTTAATTAGTTTTTTTCAATAATTTGTGGAAAAATATAATTAATCGTCATTCTTTAAAAGTAAATTAAAGCGAAAGCCATCGACTCTCTCGAATTCTAATTCAAGAGGCAGGGTATCTGAATTGACTTCAATTTGATTTGTAGTAGCATTGTATTCAAAGTAAGTCGCAGTGTTAAATTTAACTAAATTATATTTATCATAAATGACGAGATGAGCAACATGTTGCATACCATCATCAAGAATTTTACCTACTGTAACAAAATCTTTGTCTGAATCGATATATGCTGCTTAGTCAATTCCATGCACACGGATAAACGCCCGGTAAGGAAAACCATCACCAGTTTTGTTTAAAAAACGAATGGCTAATTGTTCTTGATTATTTGACATATATAACCTCATTTATTGTTTGGTATATTAAAATTTGACTAATAAAATGCGTATTTATATTTCATATAAAACAAGAACTACATTGCTTTAAGAGATATATAAAATCAAATTCAAAATTTAGCATTTTCATTATTAAATTTCGCTATTGTTTTTTTATTTTTATAGAAAAAATAAATTTTCATTTAAAGAATAAAAAATAAAATTTATTCATGAAAAAATAAAACAGAGATATAACATTATAATGAAAATATCATACAATTAGTGAAGTTATTATAATAATTTAAATTTTTTATTATTATTTTTTAAAATATATATAAAATTACTTCAACGAAGTAGTTAACATCAATATTTTATAATATTTGAGTGGGTTAGTAAGCTAAAAATAGCTTGATTATTTCTAATTAATTAATTTTGCATATTAATAATTTTTATTTTCTTAGTCACTTAAAATTATTATTTAACTACTTGATTATTGTAATTAGTGAGCACCAATCTTATCTTTTGCTAAAGGAGTGATATATAGTAAAATGTCCAGTGTAGTTTGGCCGTTATATTTAATAAAATTTCACACTATTTTAAATATCCTATTTAACATACCAGTTGTTTTTATCAAATCCATATAACAATTGATTTAATATTTCATTAAGTAAATAGTGTGCTTAATAGCTTTTTTCAAATTTATTTTGTTGAAAGCGAGATGGGATAATGAATATCAATATAAGAAAAATGATGCGATAAGTTAATGTCAGTTTTATTTACAGAATTATTGCTTCTATATTATTAAAAAAGATAATTATTAAATATTGGTGAAATTTATGATATATTTGTGTTTCTTTAATTTATGGAAAAAATAAAATTTTTTGGTACTTGATATTTTTTAATATTTAAAACAGATTTTATTTAAATAAAAAATAAGCAGGTATGTCCCTAACAAAATTGTGGCAACATCTCTCTTTATTATAGCGAAAAATGATATTGCCTTTTGTTAATATAAGGCACCGCATTATAAATGTAAAAAATATCCTCCAATTATTTGATAAAGAGTGAATTAATGATTAATTAATTTTATAACTAATGTCAGGAATGAGATATACCTAGCAGTATGCTTGCTGGGGTTAAACCATTAATTAGACAGTCTGGTTGACCATCATAGGCGATTTTTCCTTCTGTAATGACGATAGCGCGAGTTGCTATTTGGCTCGTATCTTCCAAATTATGGGAAACCATCAGTAAGGTCAATTGGCGTTCATCACACACCTGTTTAAGTAATGTTAACATTTCATTACGTAAAGCCGGATCAAGGGCAGAAAAAGGTTCATCTAACAATAAAATTGGTTTTTGGCGGATCAAACAACGCGCTAACGCAGTACGTTGACGTTGTCCGCCGGATATTTGAGCGGGTAAACGAGTGATACAATTATTAAGCGAAACTTGTTCTATGATCTGTTTTACTGCGCGATGTTGCGCTTGATTCAAACGTAAATTTGGTGAAATACCTAGCGCAATATTTTGCCAAACAGTTAAATGAGAAAACAGATTATTTTCCTGGAAAAGCATGGAAACCGGCCGCTTGGCGGGTGAGGTAGCAGTATGATTTTGTCTATTTAGCCAAATTTCACCCTGCCTTGGATATTGAAATCCGGCGATCAAATCCAATAGCGTACTTTTGCCTGCGCCACTAGGGCCTAATATCGCCACCCTTTCGGCTTTATTTATTTGAAAATCAAACTGCATGGTTAGATTTTCATAACAATAGACAAGGTGATCTAATTTAATCATGCTCTTTTCCTGATAAATATTCTAATAAACTGAATAAGCTGAAACAAAGTAATAGCATTAACAATGCAGTAACTGCCGCATCATTATTACGGTAAGAGCCTAATTGTTGGTAGAGATAATAAGGTAGGGTGCGAAAGTTTTCATTACCAAACAATGCAATAACACCAAAATCACCTATTGAGAGTATACAGGCAAAAGCGAAGGCTTGTCCTATTGTACGTTTTAAGGCTTTTAATTCAATTAGAATGAGTCGATTTATACTTTTGATCTGTAATGAAAGGCATAATAAATTATAGCGTTCCGCTAAATCATACATCGGATTTTCTAATATTTTTAAAGCATAAGGAATAGCCATTAAAGCATTTGTTAAGATGATTAAAGTATAAGGTGAATAAGTTAAACTAAGGGTATTATTCAGCAATAAAAAGAAACCAGTTGCTAAAACTTTGCCTGGCATTGCAAGTATCAATAATCCACTCAATTCAAGAATTCGATAGGGGAGCATTGAGTGGCGCAGACGTAATTCGCGACTACTCCAAAGCAGCATCATAGTAAAAATAATACAAAGTACGCCAGCACTAATCGCGATAAAAACCGAATTAATAAATGCTTGCCATAAGCCAGGCTGTTGTAACACGTGTAATAGTGTTAAGTTTAAACCATCAATGATAATCGCCAATAAAGGTAGAAGTAGGAAAAATATTGTAATACTAATCAGTAGCTTGTCCCACCATTTTTGCCAGCGATTATCAGCTGGGTTTTTCCACTGAAATTGTCGACTAACGCCGACGGAAAAAATAACATTTAATTTTTGGCTTAATAATACTAAGCCTAAACAGCAAAAAAGTTGGATCAGGGCCAGCAAAGCGGCTTTATTTAGATCAAAATCATAACTTAACGATTGATAGAGAGCCAATTCAATAGTGGTTGCAGCAGGTCCCCCACCAAGCGTTAGTACAGTAGCAAAACTAGCAAAGCACAGCATAAAAATCAGGCTGGATGTTGGTAAAATCTGTCGCCTAAGATAAGGCCATTCAACAATACGAAAATGTTGCCATTGGTTCATACCTAGCTGAGCGGCAAGCTGGCGTTGCTCAACAGCTATACTTTCTAGTGCGAGCAATAACATTCGGCTAGCTAATGGTAAATTAAAAAAGATATGTGCTAATAAAATACCTTTTAGGCCATAAGGCGTAAATTGGTAATTAATACCTAACCATTGACAAAATTGAGCGATCCATCCCACTCGACCATAGACAGTTAATAAACCAAAAATAGCCACCAGAACAGGCAATACCAGTGTCATAGAGCATAAGCGTAAAAATAGTGTACGACCGGGAAAATGGCGCCGAAAAAGGGCTTTGGCTAAAAATATCGCTGGGATAACCGATAATAAGGTTGATAGTAATGCTTGCCAAAAAGTAAAACCAATGACATGCCATAAATAGCTATCATCAATAAATCCTCGCCAACTTATTTGAGGTGCGTGTAACCATAAAGTGCTGAACGTAACTACAGCAATAGTGATTAATAGGCCGGACACGACTACACCAGGCCAAAGTGAACTGCCTATTGGTGGCTGACGGCATTTTGCCATAAATAGATCCAATCATTGCGATGTTGAGTAATATCTTCTGCATTAAATTGTAATGATTTTTTCGGCACAGGTATTTGTTGATAAACGTTAGGTAAGGGGATATCAATAACCGGATACATCCAGTTGGTTGTCGGCAACGTTTTTTGGAAGGTTGGCGATAGCATAAATTGCATGAATTGTTGAGCTAGTTTAGGTTGTTTACTCGTTGCTAATTGGGCAGCAACTTCAATTTGCAGATAATGGCCCTCACTAAATATTGCCGCAGCATAATTATTTTTTTTATCATTTAACAGATGAAAACCGGGTGAAGAGCTATAACTGAGGACAAAGTCACTTTCACCTTTTAAGAACAGTCCATATGATTCGCTCCAACCTTTGGTAACAGTTACGGTTTTTGCGGCTATTTTTTGCCAAACTTGGGCACTATTTTCTGCATAAATTTTTTGTATCCAAAGTAACAACCCTAAGCCTGGTGTACTGGTACGTGGATCTTGATAAATAATTTTCCATGGTTGGGGACTATTAATCAGTTCATCGAGACTTTTTGGTACTTCAGTGACCCGCGTTTTATCATAAATAAAAGCAAAATAACCATAATCATAAGGGATAAAAATATTGTTATTACATTTTATAGGTAATTTCAGTTGACTCATGTCAATTTGACTTACAGTAAATAAGCCAGTTTTTTTTGCCAGATCAATTAAGTTATTATCAAGTCCAAGGACAATATCGGCAGGACTATTTCTTCCTTCCATTCTAAGTCGATTTAATAACGCGACTCCATCATTTAGACCAATTAGTTTGAGCTCACAGTTACATATTTGTTCAAAGGCAGGCTTGATTGTAGGCCCTGGCCCCCAATCTGCGATAAAGGAATCATAAGTGTAAACGGTTAATATCGGTTTTGCTTGGAGCGCGAAAGCTGAACAACAAATTAAGCTAGCACTAACTATTTTTAGCAGTACATTCTTCAATACTGAGTTCTCCTATATAATTAAATAATAGTGATGCTATAGGATCTGAGGAATAGACAGTAATGAAGCTATTTATTGATGAATAAATCATTAGAGTGGCTCAAATCCCTACGCCGATGTTAATCGGATCAGGTTCGACGAGTTTTTCTCAGCCAGCTATTAACAATATTGAGCATAGCTAACACCCCGTTGAGATGGCCTTATTGTAAGATGTTATCTTATAATTGCAAATACTATATTTGATAAAGGCTTACCATATAGAGTAGTATGAAACAATAAGCTATCTTTTAAATTTTTAACGAGGTAGTCAGATGGTTGACAATGATGGCTACCGCCCGAATGTAGGAATTGTAATTTGTAATCGACAAGGCCAGGTATTATGGGCTCGTCGCTATGGACAACATTCATGGCAGTTTCCTCAAGGGGGCATTAATTCTGAAGAATCGCCAGAACAGGCGATGTATCGGGAATTATTCGAAGAGGTTGGGTTGGATCGTAAAGATGTTAAAATATTGGCATCTACCCGGAACTGGTTACGTTACAAATTACCTAAACGTTTGGTGCGTTGGGACACAAAGCCAGTTTGTATTGGGCAAAAGCAACGTTGGTTTTTATTACAATTGGTTTGTAATGAACATAATATTAATGTGCAAACAAGTAAAACGCCTGAATTTGATAGTTGGCGTTGGGTGAGTTATTGGTACCCTGTTCGTCAGGTTGTTTCTTTTAAACGCGATGTTTATCGGCGTGTGATGAAAGAATTTGCTCCGATCGTTATGTCACTGCAAAGTAGTGTAGTGACATCATATAAGAGTCATAACTATAGGCGTAAACGTGGCTAAATAAATTTAACAAAAGTAGGTTAATATTTTAATGGCCGATTTTAGTTGCTTATAAAGCAAAGTGAGAGTAGTGAAAACTACTCTTGTTTGTTTTTTGACAGAATTTGCTTGCCAAAATAGGCATTGAATAGATTGGTTAATGTATTTAATCAATAGGATACCATTAGATTTTAAACCGCATGCAGTCATGCAATTCTATCAAACTCTATAAAACTAAAGAGTGGAGACGATGAATAATAGTTATATTGTGTTTCCTAATATTGATCCTGTTATATTCTCGATTGATCCAGTAGCCCTTCATTGGTATGGTTTAATGTATTTGGTGGGATTTGTTTTTGCTTTATGGCTGGCAAAGCGAAGGGCTGGTAAAGCGAATAGCGGTTGGACGAAAAATGAAGTTGAAAATCTGCTCTATATCGGTTTCTTAGGCGTCTTTATTGGCGGGCGTCTAGGCTATGTTTTATTTTATAATTTGCCTGTCTTCTTGAACAATCCGTTGTATCTATTTAAAGTCTGGGACGGAGGAATGTCTTTTCATGGCGGGTTAATTGGTGTGATATGTGCCATGTGGTGGTATGCTCGCAGAACCCATCGCCATTTTTTTCAAGTTGCCGATTTTGTTGCACCATTAATTCCCTTTGGATTAGGCATGGGACGTATTGGTAATTTTATTAATGGCGAGCTTTGGGGACGTATAACATTAGATACGCCATGGGCAATATTATTCCCAGGTTCACGAACAGAAGATATTCAAATCGTCAGTCAAGACCCTTCTTTATTACCAATTTTACAACAGTATGGTGTATTACCACGTCACCCTTCCCAACTTTATGAGATGTTTTTTGAAGGGATTATTTTATTTATTATTTTGAATTTGTTTATTCGTAAGCCCCGTCCAATGGGGAGTGTTTCAGGATTATTTTTGATTGGTTATGGTGCTTTCCGTATTTTTATTGAATTTTTCCGGCAGCCAGATGCGCAGTTGGGGCTATTTGGTGGTATAAGTATGGGACAAATTCTATCAATCCCTATGATTATTATTGGTATTTTTATGATGGTCTGGGCATATAAGAAGGATAGCCATTGTACAAATTATTCTATTACTAGCAAGGTAGAAAAGAGTAAGTAGCAGAGGATAACAATAGGTTTTTTTTATTTATAGGATTAAATAATAAATTTTTAGCGGGTAATAATAATGAAACAATATCTGGATTTATGTCAGCGTATTATTGATGAAGGTCAGTGGGTAGAAAATAAACGCACAGGTGTTCGGTGTTTAACAATTATTAATGCTGATCTTGAATACGATGTCGCAAATAACCAGTTTCCTTTAATTACAACTCGTAAAAGTTTTTATAAAGCAGCTATTGCTGAATTACTAGGTTACCTAAGAGGTTATTCAAGCGCTGCACAATTTCGAGATATTGGCTGTAATACATGGAATGCCAATGCAAATGAAAATCAGGCATGGCTCAATAATCCGAACCGTAAAGGTGAAGATGACATGGGGCGGGTTTATGGTGTTCAGGGGCGTTCGTGGCAACGGCCTGATGGTACTTATTTAGATCAGCTACAAAAAGTCATTAGTAACCTTTCGGTTGGGATAGATGATCGTGCGGAAATAATCACTTTTTACAATCCGGGTGAATTTGAATTAGGTTGTTTACGCCCTTGTATGCATACTCACACTTTTTCTCTGTTAGCTGACACACTCTATTTAACTTCATACCAACGTAGTTGTGATGTTCCTTTAGGACTGAACTTTAATCAAATTCAATGTTTTGTTTTACTGGCACTCATTGCCCAGATCACGGGTCACAAACCAGGTAAGGTTTATCATAAGATAGTGAATGCTCACATTTATGAAAATCAACTTTCAATCATGCGTGATATCCAGTTGAAGCGTGCTCCTTATTCTTTGCCACAATTGCGGATTAATCCTGACATTAAGACATTAAAAGATATTGAAAGCTGGGTAAGTAGTAATGATTTTGAGGTCATTGGTTATCAATTTCATGATGCAATTAAATATCCATTTACGGTATGACGACTTTTATCGGTTACTGTAATCATCCAATGTGCAATCAGTAACGATCCTCTCATGACTATTTTTAATTAATATTATGGTTGCATTAGTAAATAAATAGCTTCTGAAAACATTAAAATTTGGGAGGCGTTTCTATTTTTGTTTTCCAATTTTTTGTAATACAAAATTTTTAATAGACCTGTTTCCCTTCTATCTCATTTGACGATTTATTTTTTTATCCTAAATACATAACAATAGTCTGTGTTAATTGGGCTACATATGGCAAAAACAGATGCGCCAACAAGGGTTCACAGTGCTTGAAATTATCATTGCGATTGCCATAACTGCGTTGATTGCTGTTGTTAGTATTAAGGGATGGCGAAATTATCAACATAAAATACATTTAATTATTGTCACACAAAAAGTTGCTGCTTTTATTGCCCGTCACCAAATGCAGGCAGCATATTTGAATCAGGAGAGGAAATTAATAATTAAAACGGATAAAACCTCAAATTGGATGCTGATAGTAACAATTAAAGGTAAAAAGGATAGCCAACCAAGTAAAGAGATGAAGTTGATCAATAGGCATAATGAAATTGTGTTACAAAATTACAGCCGAGTATCGACCTTGTTGCTTGGCAAAAGAGGAACAGCATTACCAACTACTTTACGTTTTAGCAATCACTCAGAAGATATTTTGATCATTATTTCTGCTTTGGGGCGAGTGCGTTTATGTAGTCATCAAAGGCTGGGAGGAATAGCCAGGTGCTAAATAGACCAATTTCTTTTAGTCTAAAGCAACAAGGTTTTTCACTGATTGAAGTCCTAATCAGCTTAATGATAAGTAGTATTGTTTTTCTCGCTATTATAACGCTATATCCCTTATTAACGCAGCAAATTAATCGATTATATCAAACTTATCATCTTGATATGATGGCAAGACAATTCTTATTAATGTTGGAAAAGGATGCTCGACGTTCAGGTTATTGTTTTGGCGATTGTGTTGGAATGGCATTGAAAATCAGTGAAAAAAAAGGGGAAGCAGAGCATTCCTGCATCCATCTTATTTACGATTACAATTTAGATGGCAAATGGGAAAAAGCAAAAGATGAGACTTCTGATTTCTTTATCTATCGTATGCATCAAGGTAGGTTGCAAATACACCGTAGTAGAGAAGATTGTGAAGGACAAGGATGGATAAACCTATTTGATCCCAAAAAAATAGTGGTTTCGCAATTTGCATTAACAGCAGTAACAATGGATAAGAAACGTTTTTTAACTGTGTTTTTAAGTCTATTTCCACGAGCATATCCAGATCTATTAAGGGAATATAAACTGAAAATTTATTTAAGAAATCAATCAATATGAAACAAATAAATTGGTTTTTTTCCCACAAAATCCAACAGCAAGGGAGCATTTTATTAATGGCAATAATAATGCTGATTACTATGAGTTTATTAATGTTAAAAGCATTGCATCATCATCAGGATAATCTATTGCAGATGTTGGAAAGTGAACAACATTATTGGCTTTTTTTTGAGCAAGCAGAGTCTGCATTAGCATGGGGAAAGTATCAACCTTGGATTATTAATAAGGAAAAAAATTCTTCCTGGTCTTGTCAGCAGCCGTTAGGTGCTAATTTCAAAAGTTGTTTGCGCCACTATAAAAATGATTATTTTCTATTAGCCGGCCATGCTTATTTTGACAATAAAACGGTATTTTCACTTTATCTATGGCTCAAAGCAGATAAAAATGTAATGTCTGGTTTTATTCCTTTAAGGCAAGGATGGCTGGATTTTTGTCTAGTTAAAAGAACGGAATTTTGTCAATGAAACGCGCTAAACTCAATAGGCAATCTGGCATGGCAATAACCGAAGTGATGATTGCTATAGCGTTATTTGCTATTTCAGCTATAGCATTAATAAAATATGTTCATAATCTAAAGGCAGGCTTTTTTCTTGCCTGGCAAAAAACACAACAATTTAGATTGATGCACACTTTTTTTGAAAGTGAAGAAGCAATGCTAAGCATTGATTCTACTATCGCTGATATAACGAATAATACACTTAAAAATACTGATTTATCATATCATTATGTGAATGTTACAGATACTTGTAAGCAAATGTTAATTACATTTAAGATGCCTTACAATCATTTGACAACTGCATCAAGGTGGTACTGTTCGTCAGGGAGAGGGTATGCTACAAATTTATCATTCTAATCAATTAGAAATTCATAAAGAACTGATTTCTAGTTTGATCAAAAATGATCCCTTGGCCAATCCGTTTGAACAAGAAATTATTTTGGTTCAAAGTCCAGGTATGTCGCAATGGCTACAAATAGAGCTTGCACAAAGTTTAGGAATTGCTGCTAATATTTCTTTTCCTCTACCGGCAACTTTTATTTGGGACATGTTTACTCGGGTTTTACCTGATATTCCAAAAGAGAGTGCTTTTAGCAAAGGGGCAATGGCTTGGAAATTAATGACAATTTTACCATCCTTGCTACACGAGCCGGAGTTTGAACCACTAAGACAATATCTGAATGAGGATACGGGTAAACGCAAGTTGTATCAGTTATCCGGTCGTATTGCCGATTTGTTTGATCAATATTTAGTTTACCGTCCACAATGGTTAGAAAGCTGGCATAAGAAACAACTAATTGAGGGATTAAGTGATAATCAGCAATGGCAAAAACGCCTTTGGTTAGCATTAATTGAGTATACTGAAAAACTTAATCAACCTAAATGGCATCGCGCAAATCTCTATCAACAATTTATACAAAGTTTGCAGGTTAATGTGCCTTCACATATTACCTTGCCAAAACGCGTATTTATCTGTGGTATTGCTGCATTACCCCCCGTCTATTTGCAGGCATTAAATGCCCTCGGCCAACATATAGATATTCATTTAATGTTTACTAACCCATGTCGTTATTATTGGGGAGATATTCAGAGCTATGCTTTTTTGGCAAAACTTGAGCGGCGTAAGTTAAAGGATTATCGTGATCAACATGAAATTATGCGTTTTAAGAGAGAAGGTTCATCTGATACTTTATTTAATCAACAAGGTGAACAATTTCTGACTAATCCACTTTTAGCTTCTTGGGGCAAGTTAGGACGTGACAATCTCTATTTTCTTTCTCAATTGGAGCAATCGAATGAAATTGCTGCCTTTGTAGATTTACCATGTGATAGTTTATTGCACCAGGTTCAAAGAGATATTTTGGATTTAGAAGATCATGCTCAACTGGGTTTAACCGAAGCAAGTTACAATAATAGTTTTTTAAAAAGGCAATTAAGCAAACAGGATAAATCACTGACATTTCATTCATGCCATAGCCCACAGCGTGAAGTAGAAGTACTGCAAGATTATTTGTTACGTCTATTTGAGGAAGATGCAACCCTAACCCCCAAAGATATCATTGTGATGGTGGCGGATATTGACAGTTATGCACCTTATATTCAGGCTGTGTTTAGTCATGTATCAACTGAACGTCAGCTCCCTTTTTCTATCTCAGATCGAAAAGCTCGGCAGGTGCATCCTATTTTACAAGCTTTTATTTCATTACTTGATTTACCCCAAAGTCGTTTTACGACAGAGCAAGTATTAGCATTGTTGGAAGTACCTGCCCTGGCTCGACGATTTTCTATCTATGATGATGAATTACTTTTATTGCGTCGATGGATCAACGAATCAGGTATACGCTGGGGGCTTAATGATGAAAATATTGCAATGTTGGAGTTACCGGTAACAGGTCAGAATACATGGGCCTTTGGTTTAAATAGAATGCTGCTTGGCTATGCGATGGATAGTCATGTAGGGACTTGGAATAAAATTTTGCCTTATGATGAATGTACAGGTTTGGCCGCACAATTAGCGGGGCAGCTTGCCACATTTATTGATTCATTAACCAACTGGAGAAGTATCCTTAATCAGGAAAGGAAACTGTCAGAATGGTTGCCATTATGTCAATGTCTGTTAGATGCTTTTTTTGAGACTGATGAACAAATTGAATCGATATTCATTTTTATACTTCAACAATGGCAGAAAACTATTGAGACTGGAATAGTGACAAAATATGAAGATAGGGTTCCTCTATCGCTTATTCGTGATGAGCTAGTCGCATGTTTTGATGATGAAAAGATTAGTCAACGTTTTCTTGCTGGTGCAATTAATTTTTGTACTCTAATGCCAATGCGTTCTATCCCTTTTAAAGTTGTGTGTTTATTAGGTATGAACGATCGGATATATCCACGTTCTATACCGCCATTAGGATTTGATTTAATGGCTGAACAGCCACAACGAGGTGACAGAAAGCGTCGAGATGATGATCGTTATCTCTTTTTGGAGGCTTTAAATTCCGCTTCTCAACTATTTTATCTTAGCTATATTGGCCATGCGATGCGTGACAATCAACCACAGAATCCCTCAGTGCTAGTAAATGAATTACTGGATTATATCAGCCAAAGTTTTTGTTTAGAGGGCGATGAACAATTAAATGTTGATGATAGTGCTGACAGAGTAAAAGAACATTTAGTTACTAAGCACACTCGAGTACCTTTTGCGACAGAGAATTATGTACCTAATAGCATTCATCAGAGTTATGCCACCGAATGGTTAGCAGCCGCAAAAAAACAAGGTAATCCACCGACTGAATTCTGTACGCAGTTGGCGCCAATGCTAGAACATGAAAATGAAATATTATTAGAGCAGTTACTCTCTTTTTATCGCCACCCGATCCGAGCTTTTTTTCAACAAAGGTTAAAAGTTAATTTTTTTAATGAAGAAGTACAATTACCGGAGAATGAGCCCTTTATTGTAAATAATTTGCAACGCTATAAATTTAATGAGCGCTTACTTAACGCTATGATTTATGAAGCGTCACTGGAGGAGCTGTTCGCGACTTTACGAGCAACGGGTGGATTACCGGCAGAACATTTTGGTCAAATTTATTGGGAAAAACAGATCCAAGATATGCAGCCATTAGCAGATAAAGTAAAGATAAATTGTCATGAATGTTTTAACAAACTATTCGTTGAACCTTTTGACAATGCTCGCTTGGTCGGACAATTACGAAATATTCAGCAAAACGGTATTATTCGTTATCGTCCTGCAAATTTAACGATTAATGATGGTTTATCACTATGGATAGAACATTTAATTTTTTGTTTAACGGTTAGAGCTGGTGAAAGTTACTATTGGGGGAGAGATAATAGTGAATGGTGTTTTGTACCAGTGGATAAATATCAGGCGAAAATATATTTACAACAGCTTATTAATGGTTATCAAGAGGGAATGAACTCGCCATTGCCACTTTTTAATAAAAGTGGCTGGAATTGGTTAATGTCATGCTATAACAAAAAGAGTGATCAATTTGATTTTGAGTCTGATGCTGTTTTGCAAAAAGCAAAAATGCAACTTATCCAATCTTTACAAGGCACATATAATCAGCCAGGCGAGATAGAAGATAGCTATATTGGCCGGGCTTTCAGTAAAATAGATAACAATTTGCTTAAAATAATACAAAAAAAGGCACGTACTTACTTATTGCCAATGGCAATTTTTAGAAAAAAATAGAAAGAGGGTGTAATAAGATGCTTAAAATGACAAGGGTTGTTATGAAAAACATGATAGTCGTGCTCTTATTATTATTTGGTACCGTAAGCTTTGCTAAGCAGAATTGGCAAGTTTTGCCTGATAAGATAAATAAAAGTGAAAAAGATACTCGAGGGTATCAGGCAATAAAACTTGCTAACAATATGATTGTATTGTTGGTGTCTGATCCGAAGGCCAGTAAATCATTAGCTGCAATCACTTTACCAGTAGGTACAATGGAAAGTCCGGATCAACAACTTGGTTTGGCGCATTATCTTGAACATATGGTATTGATGGGGTCTAAACGCTATCCTGAACCAAGTGCAATATCAGAGTTTTTGCAAAAACATGGCGGCAGTCATAATGCTAGTACGACTGCAAATCTTACGGCTTACTACTTAGAGGTTGAAAATGGTGCTTTAAGAGCTGCCACAGATCGCTTGGCAAGCGCACTAGCTGAGCCATTGCTTGATCCAAAAAATGCGGCTCGAGAACGTAATGCTGTTAATGCAGAATTAACAATGGCACGAGCTCGTGATGAAATGCGATTATGGCAGGTTCGTTCTGAGACACTTAATCCGGCTCATCCTAATTCACGTTTTTCTGGTGGAAATTTAGAAACGTTAAGTGATAAACCAGGTAGTCGTTTACAGACTGAGCTCAAGAATTTTTATTATCGCTTTTATTCGGCTAATTTGATGAAAGGTATTTTGTATGGCAATCAATCATTAAATCAATTAGCTAAAATTGCAGTTGAAACTTTCGGCCGCATTCCGGATCGAAAGGTTATTGTTCCAGAGATAACAGTACCTGCTATAACCGATAAAGAAAAAGGAATAATTATTCATTATGTGCCAGCACAACCTAAAAAAGCTTTACAACTGGAATTTAGTATTGCAAATAATATAACTGAATTTCGTAGTAAGACTGACGAATATATTGGTTATTTAATAGGAAACCGCAGTCATAATACCCTTGCTGATTGGTTGCTAAAAGATGGACTTGCTGAAGAAATTAATGTAGACGTGGCACCCAATGTTGATCGTAATAACGGCATTTTTTCGATTAATGTTTTATTGACAGATAAGGGATTGGAAAATAGAGATAAGATTATTGCAGCAATATTTTCTTATATTGATTTATTAAAAGAGAAAGGTATTAAGAACAATTATTTTAACGAGATCGCTAATGTTTTAAAACTTTCTTTTCAACATGATTCCATTGTGCGTGATATGAATTATATTCAACAACTATCTAATCAAATGTTGAATGTGCCAATCGCCCATGTGCTTGATGCCAATTACATTGCTGATCGTTTTGATCCTAAAGCAATAAGTAGCCGTTTAGCACAATTAACTGCCAAGAATGCTAGAATTTGGTTTATTGCACCAAATGAACCCCATAATAAAGAAGCCTATTTTCTCAATGCGCCTTATCAAGTTGATAAAATTAACAGCCAGCAATATCAGCGCTGGGCTGAGTTAAAAAAAACAATCCATTTTTCGTTACCTGAATTGAACCCTTATATTGCTAATGATTTTTCTTTAATTAAACGTTCCCGTCATTATCAGCATCCTGAATTAGTATATGAGCAAGGAAATGTGCGGATAGTTTATATGCCAAGTCAATATTTCGCTGATGAACCTAAAGGGGGTATCGCTTTAGATTTACGTAATGAGCAGAGCAATAAAACGGCTAAATCTCAAGTTAGTGCAGCGTTATTAGAATACTTAGCCACTTTGAAATTGTCTCAATTAAGTTACCAAGCGTCGGTCGCTGGAATGGAGCTTGTGGTTTCCTCAAATTTAGGGTTGCAATTGAAAACGAGTGGTTATACTCAACATCTAGCTGAATTGACAACAAAAATGATCAAGGAATTTCTTACCTTTACAGTTTCTGCTGACGAAGTTGCGCAAGCAAAATCATGGTATAGAGAACAGCTTGAAGTTACTAATAACCTTAAAGACTTTGAGTTGGCAATGCAGCCAAAACAACGTTTAGAAAATGTACCTTATTTTGAGCAAGGACAGCGCTTAAAGGCCTTAGAAACGATTACAGCAAATGACATCTTAAACTACCGTCAAGATACTATTGCAAATGCAGCCCTACAAGCAATTGTTTTTGGCAATCTAACACAGAAGCAAGGGATTGATATTATTAAGTCCATTTATCATTTATTAAATAATAAAGGTAAAAATTGGTGGAGAGGAGATATTATTGTTGTAGATAAACAGCATAAAGTAAATTTTCAACATCAAGCAAATAGTACGGATAATGCGTTAGCAGAAATATTTATTCCGACAGGATATGACCGTTATAGTGGATTTGTATTATCAAATATTTTGGCCAATATTTTGCATCCTTGGTTTTTTGAACAACTGAGGACGCAAGAGCAATTGGGCTATGCTGTATTTGCCTTTAATACTAATTTTGGTGAGCAATGGGGATTAGGTTTTTTATTACAAAGCAATAATAAAACTCCCGCCTATTTGAATGGACGTTATCAAAATTTTTATCAATTAGCCTTTAAAAAATTAAATGCGTTGCAAAAAAAAGATTTTGAGCAATATAAAAAGGCACTATTGACGGAAATGGAACAGCCTCCGCAAACTTTTTATGAAGAGATAGATCGTTTTTTACCCGATTTTGCGAGGAATAATTTTGCTTTTGATAGCAGAGAAAAAATAATCAAAATGTTGAAAACAGTTACACAACAGGATTTAGTAACTTTTTATAATAATGCCATCTTGCAACAAAAAGGTTTAGCTTTTGTTTCACAAATTATAGCCAAAGGTGTTAATAAAGAGGGTTATGCTCAATTAAAAGATTGGATAACTTATCCCACGGCGTCTGAATTACAAAAGATTTTGCCAATTGAGGTAGATGCTAAGTGAGGAATAGGAGAATACAAGCTTATCAACTGGATCCTTATCGTTTGCCTCTTTATGGTCAACGGCTGATAGAAGCTTCAGCAGGAACAGGAAAAACCCATACGATAGCTTTACTCTATTTGCGATTATTATTGGGTGTTGGGCAAAAAAATGCATTTTCTCGTCCATTAAGTGTAGAAGAGATTTTAGTGGTAACTTTTACAGAAGCGGCAACCGATGAGTTACGATCACGTATTCGCCACAATATTCATCAGATGAGAATGGCTTGTATTAGAGATGGTATTGGTTTTGATGAAAATTCAATATATCGAACCTTACTATCTTCTATTGCAGATAAAAATGTGGCCGCTCAATGGTTACTTGCTGCTGAACGTCAAATGGATGAAGCAGCGATTTATACCATCCATGGTTTCTGTCAACGCATGTTGGTGCATAATGCTTTTGAGTCAGGCATGCTATTTGAGCAATCAATAATAAAAGACGAACATACCTTACAGCAACAGGCTTGTGCTGATTTTTGGCGCTGTAACTGCTATCCATTGGATTATTCTATATCAAAGGTTATTGTTGACGAATGGAGTGATCCAGAAACACTGTTAGCTGAAATAAAGCCTTATTTACAAGGAGATATTCCAGCCTTTATCAACCAACCCATTGAAGCTCAATCAATAAAACAGCGTCATAAAACGCTAATTGATACGATAAAAATAGTAAAAGAGCAGTGGCTTATAAATTCGGCCAGTTTCCTTGATTTAATTAGTAATTCCGCTGTAAATAAACGTAGCTATAGTCGCCGTAATTTACCGGTTTGGTTAGCCACGGTCAATAGCTGGGCACAGTCAGCGACCGTAGATTATAAAACACCGAAAGAACTGGCTCGCTTTTCCCAATCTGAACTGCTAGATAAGACACCAACGGGTAATGTACCAGAACATGAGGTTTTTCTTGCTATTGATAATTTATTGCAACAATCACTTACATTACGTGATCTTATTATTTCAAAAGCAATTATCAACATTCGGCAAACGATTGTTCAAGAGAAAAAACGGCGTGGAGAAATTGGATTTGATGATTTATTAAGTTATTTAGATCAGGCATTGCAGGCCGAAGGTGGAGAGCGATTAGCTAACGCGATTCGTAATCGCTACCCAGTTGTTATGGTCGATGAGTTTCAAGATACGGATCCGCAACAATATCGAATTTTTCAGCGTATTTATCAAGGGCATAATCATTGTTGTCTATTATTTATTGGTGATCCTAAACAAGCTATTTATGCTTTTCGTGGTGCGGATATTTTTACTTATCTTAAAGCTAAGGATCAGATTGAATCACACTATACCCTTGATACCAATTGGCGCTCTTCACCAAATATGATTGCGGCAGTTAATCAATTATTTAGTCGGGTAGCAAAGCCGTTTGTATTTGAGCAAATACCGTTTAATGCCGTTAATCCAGCCCCTGCGAATCAGCATTTAGCGTTTATTCATAAAACAGAAAAACTATCAGCATTAAATTTTTGTTATTTAGACAAAGAAAATGTTTCAACTTTGGATTATCAGCAAACGATGGCCCACCAGTGTGCTAGTCAGATATGTGATTGGCTTAAAGGGGGCGAGAATGGGACAAGCTGGCTGTATCGAGATAATGTAAAACAGCCGGTAACGGCTGCCGATATTATGGTGTTAGTCAGAAGCCGTCGTGAAGCAGTAATAATACGAGAAGCGTTAAGTAAATTTAATATTTCGTCAGTTTTTCTTTCTAATCAAGAAAGCGTTTTTGCTACTGATGAAGCGCGCGATTTATTATGGTTATTACAAGCCGTGCTCTCACCTGAAAAGGAACGCACGCTACGTTGTGCATTGGCTACCCGTTTAATCGGGCTAAATGCACAAGATATTGAACAATTAAACCAGGATGAAAATCAGTGGGAAATACGGGTTGAAGAGTTTGCCAATTATTTATTGCTTTGGCAGCGACATGGTATTTTGCCTACATTACGAGCTATTATGGTTAACCACCGAATTGCTGAAAACCTGCTAATGGATAATATAGAGGGTGAACGGCGCTTGATGGATGTGATGCATCTTAGTGAATTGTTGCAAGAGGCTGAATTACAACTTGATAGTGTGCATGCTCTAGTCCGCTGGTTAGCACGGCAGATAGACCAACCGGATGCTTTATTAGAAAACCAGCAGATACGTTTAGAGAGTGATAAGCACTTAGTTAGTATTAGTACCATCCATAAATCTAAAGGTTTAGAATTCCCGATTGTTTGGCTACCCTTTGCTTGTCAATTCTCTCAGCAAAAATTGGCCACTTTTCATGATCGTGATAATTTTCAAACATGTCTTGATCTGACACAACAAGAAGAGAGCATTAGGCTGGCTAATGAAGAACGTTTAGCAGAAGATTTGCGGTTGTTATATGTTGCACTAACGCGCTCAAAATTTCATTGTAGTGTTGGTATTGCCCCTTTAATAAAAGGTCGCGTGAGTAGGGAAAGTGGTGACACTGATTTACATCAAAGCGCATTAGGTTACTTATTACAAAACGGCCAACAAGGCAATGCCGCTCTTTTACGCGATGCTTTAGGCGCATTAGCTAGTGAAAATATTAGTATCACAGCCATTAGTGATATTAACCTATCGCCTTGGTATCCTAAAGAAAATAAACCTGTGAAGTTATTGGCGCGAAATTTTACAGGTCAGATCCAAAATAGCTGGCGAGTTACTAGCTACTCAGGATTAACTTATCATGATATATATTCTTTATCTGATAAGTTTACTGCTAGTGATGTAAATATTGAGATTGCTATCCAAGCTTTGGCACCTAAAATGGACGCTGATGCGCAAGGTGACGATTTGTTGGTTCAAGGTGAAATAGCAGATAGAAGTGTTCATACCTTTCCTAAGGGCGCCACAGCAGGAACTTTTTTACACTCCTTGTTGGAATTATTGCCATTTAATCAACATCCGCAAGAGTCTTGGTTAGCTGAAAAATTAGCACAAGCCGGTTTTTCTGTTGATTGGGCACCTTTGCTAAAAATGTGGCTAATAAATATTTTTGACACTCCATTACTTAAAAATAATTTCAGTTTGTCAAAGATCACACCTGAGTATCAATTAAATGAAATGCAATTTCATTTACCAATAGAAAAATTATTATCGCCATCTGAATTAGACAGATTGGCCCATCAATATGATGTCTTATCCCAACGTTGTCCACCACTTAGGTTTGAGCCAGTAACAGGTGTTTTAAAAGGTTATATTGATTTAGTTTTCTGCTGGCAAGACAAATTTTATCTGCTTGATTATAAATCAAATTGGTTAGGAGAAAATAGTCTGGCATATAGTCAGCAGGCAATACAGAGCTCGATGATTGATCATAGATATGATTTACAGTATCAGCTTTATACATTAGCTTTGCATCGTTATTTACGAAATCGTTTGCCTGGTTATGATTATCAAAACCATTTTGGTGGTGTTATTTACCTTTTTTTGCGAGGGGTTGATATTAATAACCTTGGTTATGGTATTTATCATACAATTCCTGCTTATGAGTTAATTAATGGCTTGGATGAGCTATTTAATGCAACTAATCGAGGTGAAGAAGGATGATAACTTTACTAAAGCGAGCTGCTGAGCTTAATTTGTTTAATTCTTTAGACGTACAGCTTGCTATTCGGTTAGTGGAAAATGAAAACCCGTTATTATTATTGATATTTGCATTATTGAGCGCTGAAACTCGAGCAGGGCATGTTTGTTTGTTTATTGATAAGCTCCAACCACTCTATTTATTTGAAGGTAGGCAGGTTGAAATGGCTTTTGCCCTATGGGAAATGGCGGGAACGCCTGATAGTAGCAGGATCTATGCTGAGCTTAAACAATGTAATGCTGTTTGTGATGCTCAGCAACCCACAGCTAAGCCATTAGTGTTATCAGATAACAAACTCTATTTTCAGCGGATGTGGGCTGATGAAGGATTAGTGGCTGACTTTTTTTCTCGTCATGTGTTAGAAACCGTTGATGAACAGCGGCTAGCAACTATTTTAACGCGTTTTTTTACGCCCTCGAACACACAAGATTGGCAAAAAATAGCTGTGGCAGTTGCAGTAACCAGTCGGATTGCTGTTATTTCTGGTGGGCCAGGTACTGGTAAAACAACGACAGTAGCACGTTTATTAGCCACTTTAGTCAAATTAAGTCATGAAAAGTTAATCATTCAGTTAGCAGCACCGACAGGAAAAGCGGCTGCACGATTAACTGAATCATTAAATAATGCATTATTAAAACTGAATTTATCTGCAACTGAGCAAGCGGTTATTCCCGAACAAGCGCAGACTATTCATCGTTTATTAGGTGCTCAACCAGATAGCCAGTTATTACGTTATCATAAAGACAATCCACTGTTATTAGACGTATTAATAGTTGATGAAGCATCGATGATTGATTTGCCTATGATGGCCAGATTGATTGAAGCCCTGCCTCACCACGCACGTGTTATTTTGTTAGGTGACAGAGATCAATTAGCTTCGGTTGAAGCGGGTGCTGTTCTCGGTGATCTTTGTCGTTTTTCCGAATGCGGATATAGTCGTACAAGAGCAGCACAACTGACTAAAATCACTGACTGTGATTTATCTGATTTTATATCGAACGAAGGACCAGATGTTAAAGATCGGATTTGCTTATTACGAAAGAGCTATCGTTTTGATGCACAATCAGGAATTGGTCGACTGGCTACGGCAATTAACCAAGCTAATATCAAATATGTTGAGCAGCTATTAACACAGCCAAGTGCGGATATTGCTTTTCACTCAATTGATTCGCCTGTGAGATATGGCAAATTAATTTCTGATGCTACTGCATGCTACCGTTATTATCTGGATATGATAAAAGCGGGTCGCGATCCTGAAGAGATCCTGACTGCTTTTAATCGTTATCGCTTATTAGCTGCTCTAAGGGAGGGACCATACGGGGTTATAGGGCTAAATGACAAGTTAGAACAGCTTTTGCATCGTCAGGCAAGTATTCGACGTCCAGCGTATAGCTGGAATAAAAACTATGAAGGCCGCCCAATCATGATCACTAAAAATGATCGTCCTCTTGGTTTATTTAATGGGGATATTGGTATCATGCTACGCGATGGACAACAGGGTTTAAAAGCTTATTTTCAGTTGCCAAATGGGGTGGTTAAAAGAATACAACCCAGTCGTTTACCTCAGCATGAAACTGCCTTTGTGATAACTGTACATAAATCTCAAGGGTCAGAATTTGAACATGCCGCATTGGTTTTACCACCAATTTTTACACCTATTCTTAGTAAAGAGCTTATTTATACGGCAATTACACGAGCGAAAAATCAGCTGACGATTTATGCTGATCGTCATGTTTTTGCTAAAGCGCTAGTGACGCCGACAGAGCGGCGCAGTGGTTTGACTGAGCGTTTAGTTTGATGAAAGTAGAATTTATTTAGCTTGCTGGTTTGTTTTATATTATTCATAGCCAACGCAATAAAAAAATAAATTTTTAAGCATAATGAACAGGATTAGAATATTGCGGTATATAACTTTAGTTTCCGCTTTTATCAATGAATAAGTTATTTGTATTAGTTATTATTCTTATTTTTATATTAATTGTTTTTTAGAAGTATAAATGGTCGATATTTGAGATGCTGCATAAAATATTTGAACCTTATTATTATTCGATGGAAGGATGCAAATAAATGTTAAATTCAATCAATCATACATCTCAGATTAGTGATCATTCATCTCAGGTAGTTAACCAACAGGTGGCTTCTGCCTTAACAGGGGCAAATACAGAAAATAAAATAGTTTCTCAATTTCTAACAGTATGAAATTCTAATATTGATTTGCACGAGATAAAAATAAAAGAAAATGATTTATTTGATGCAGTTAAAAAAAATTCACATCTTCTAGTTATCTCGAATACCCTGAGTCCACTGAGCAGACGAAAAGGTTTTATCAAGCTGGATTAGCCATCGGGATTGTGCATGATTATCAACCGGTTGATATAATTTCAGAAATAGCGGTTGCAAAAAAGAAGGCAGATCACATTTACAATAATTTGCCTATAAAAAATCAGCTAGATGAGCCAGAAGTAGTAATTGAAAATAGAGGAAAAGCTTTTGTAGCAAGTTTTCTATCGGCTAGTACTGTTTTGGATTCGACGGTCTATGCTCAGGCATTAAATATTGGTAGTGGGGTTATAAATGCTATGCCTACTGATAATCTAATGGTTAATCATTTTTCAACGATGTGGAATTTGCGTGATTCTCTTGCAGCGTCAGCACCAAAGCCTGCAATTGAAACAACTAATTAACCGTTATTTTATTTTTGGATCTTCTCTTGGTTAAATAGAGAAGATCCGCTATTTTTTTGCTTAATAGCAATAGAAATTTTTGTTTATTTAAATAATGTATTTTTTATTACAATAGAGTTTATTAATTAAATTTTTAATTAGTTTTATAGTAATCTAATTAATATTAAGTATTAAAATTTTTGAGCATCGTTGGTAATTATAAAGAGATTGTTTTTTTATTGGCAACATATCAACTTTTGCCGGCAAAAAACCTCTTTCCTGAAACCAATGTGTACTTTGGGTTGTTAATACAAAAAGTTTTTCTAATTTTAAATTTTTGGCTTGCAGAGTAATGTGTTCAAGCAGTTTTTCTCCTCTTGATAAATTACGATAGTCAGGATGTACAGCCAGGCAAGCCATTTCTCCCGACTTTTCTTCTAAATAGGTATAAAGTGCTGCGCAAGCGATGACCAAATTTTCTCGTTCGATGATAGTATATTTGTCGATTTCCATTTCTAATTGTTCACGTGAACGGCAAATCAGTATTCCTTGCTGTTCTAGCGGTTGAATTAATTCTAATATTCCACTGATATCATTAATATTAGCTCGACGAATTTGTTCAGAATTTTCCATTATAATTTGGGTACCAATACCCTTGTGAGAAAAAAGTTCTTGTAACAAAGCGCCACTCTCTTGATAGCTTATTAAATGGCTACGACGAACACCCTGCCGGCATGCTTTAGTTGCGCTACGTAGAAAAGGGAGTATGTCAGAATGATTATTGTGTTGTTTTTCCAGTTCATCAATATGTATTTCAGCATCATTCGGTGAGAGTTGCGATAATATATTGCCATTTTTATCACTGATACCTTGTGAAGAGCAAAATCCAATTAATTTATCTGCTTTGAGCTTAATCGCTAATTGGCTTGCGATGGTTTCCGTGGCTAGATTAAAACTTTCTCCCGTTACAGAAACAGCAATTGGACCAATTAATACAATGGAACCGCGCTCTAATTGATAATTGATAGCGATATCATCGATTCGGCGTATACCTCCGCTGTGACAATAATCAACACCCTTGTCGATCCCTAAAGGTTGAGCAATAATAAAATTACCACTGACGACATTAATATGGGCACCTTGTAATGGAGTATTGTTGAGACTCATCGATAACAGAGCGGTAATATCCCATTGTAATGTAGCTGATATTTTTTTAGCTAACTCCATGGTATTGGCATCTGTGACGTGAATATTTTTATGGTAGATTGCCGGATATTGACGGGTTAAGAGTTTTTTATCTATCTGTGGGCGTATACCATAAACTAAAACCAATCGAATACCCAGACTGTGTAATAAACCGATATCGCTAATGATATGAGTAAAATTTTTATCTGCGATAGCGTTACCGTTCAATGTAATAACAAAAGTTTTATCGCGATGTATATTAATATAGGGAACAGAGTGGCGAAATCCATTAACTAAATCAGTACTACGTCCTTCCATATGTTTCTCATATAAATGATTGTTCCTAATGAAAGTCTTTTTATGATTTTTGACACAAAATAGCAAGAAAAAATGCATGAAAAATCATCATTATTGTTTCAGAATATATGAGTGACTAATTATTTTTAGAGAGTAATTTATTAATGACAGCTCATTAATGTTTGGTTAAAGTTTTCTATAGTTATTTTTTTGTTGTTGATAATATTGAGCGGTTTGTAATTATTTGATGTTTTAAGTGGGTTTTTCGATGGATCATTCAAAACACGGTTTTTCACGACGACGTCTTCTGCAAGGAGCAGCTGCGACTATACTGTTAAGTATTAGTCCATTGGGGCTAGCCTTGTCTTCAAGTATAGTTGCTATTCGTATTTGGCCTGCTTCTAGTTATACCAGAGTAACTTTAGAATCGAATATTGCTTTAAAATATCGTCAATTTGCTTTGTCTGCTCCTGATCGGATTGTCGTGGATTTAGAAAACGTACAATTAAATAGTGTCTTGCAAGGGGTAGGCAAGCAAATCAGTTCGCGTGATCCTTATCTGAAATTAGTCAGAGTAGGGCAATTTGATCAAAAAACGGTTCGATTAGTTTTTGAAGTGAAAACTCATGTTGAACCACAAATGTTTACTATTGCACCTGTTGCTGGTTTTAAACATCGCTTAGTTGTTGATTTTTATCCTGCTTCTGGTGTTTACACTGATGACGATCCGTTATTAGCACTACTAGAAGATTACAATAAAGGTAAATTGGATGATGCGTTGCCGGTTATAACGAAAAAGCCAGGTAAAGCAGGTAGAGATAGGCCGATTGTCATTATGATCGATCCTGGTCATGGTGGGGAAGATCCTGGTGCGATAGGAAAATATAAAACGCGGGAAAAAGATATTGTATTGCAAATTGCGCGGCGATTAAAAATATTAATTAATCGTGAACCTAAGATGAAAGTTTATATGACTCGTAATGAAGATGTATTTATTCCTTTAAAAGTACGAGTTGCAAAAGCAAGAAAAATGCAGGCTGATTTATTTGTTTCTATTCACGCTGATGCCTTTACTAATCGTAAAGCGAGAGGTTCCTCCGTATTTGCATTATCAACCAAAGGCGCCACCAGTAATACCGCTCGATATTTAGCACAAACACAGAATGAGGCAGATCTGATTGGTGGTGTCAGTAAAAGTGGTGATAAATATCTTGATCACACCATGTTTGATTTAGTTCAGACAGCGACTATTAATGATAGCTTGAAATTTGGTACCGAAGTGCTTAAACGGATGGGTAACGTGAACAAGTTGCATAAGAACATCGTTGATCAAGCGGGTTTTGCGGTATTAAAGGCACCAGACATTCCGTCTATTCTGGTTGAAACGGCTTTTATTAGTAATATTGAAGAAGAACGAAAATTAAAAACAGCAAAATTCCAACAGCAGATGGCGGAATCTATTTTCCGGGGTATTAAAGCTTATTTTGACAACGGTGGAAAACTGGCTTTGCGTTAAGCGTGTTAATTAGATAAATAATAGCTTTGTCGGGAAACTAATCTGATATTAAACGAAAGATGGTTGCGGGAGCCGGATTTGAACCGACGACCTTCGGGTTATGAGCCCGACGAGCTACCAAGCTGCTCCACCCCGCG
>NZ_CAJCFU010000065.1:0-2587 GCF_903968575.1 Arsenophonus endosymbiont of Apis mellifera
CTGTGTGGTCACATCGATACGCTCTACAACTTCATAACCTAAGAATGTATGTTTCAACATTTCTTTCACCTGCTCTGGAGTGTAATTAGCGTCATTTGCACACAGATATTTGCTTATCTCAGATGCCCACAAATGAAAAAGTGCATTTTGCGATAGGCTTCGAGTCTGCTTGAAGGGCTTGATAACAAGTTGATGCGGTTGGTTTGTTGCAAGAACAGCTTTTAAAGTTTGCCAGACGGATTGTTTAGTTGATTCGTGGAAGAGTAAGTTTTCTTCCATATTTCTCCATGTTATAAATTAGAAAAATACTGATACATGAAATAAACACCCAAAACCATACAACAGGCGAAAGCTAGCATCGATATAAACTTTGCAATGAGAAATTCGACGTTTTCTTCATAGAGAAAGATTCCCGCAGTCACACTGATACCGAGTAACATAAATAGCCAGCAGCCACCCAATAACAAAATCATGATTTCACTCATTATCAACTCTCTTGTTCCAAATTTTCACCGCCTCTTTTCTTTTTGAATGCCAGGCCGTTCTTACTCCGCATTTCAGACATAAAGCCTGATAACCATCAGCAAACCTCACTGTTGGTGTCCCATTCATTGTGCAAATCAAGCAATCATTACTTCCACAAAACGGACAGTCTTTAAGCTCGCTTGTTTTCACAATCACTTTAAATCTCCTTACAGATAAAATTTATCAACTTGATTTGAGCTGGCTTTCCAGCTTTTAGATTGACAGCAGTCCAGTAGTAATCAAGCTCGCTAAATTGCATTTTGAACATGGACGGCTGGGATAACATTTTCAGGCAATCTTTTTCTGATAGTGCTCTGTCGCTAAAGCGCTGCCAATGCACAGGTTCGCCGCCATCCTTAACAAGGGTTGCTTCAATTTGGTATTTCATTGGGGGGGTCCTGATTAAATCGTTGCGCCTTGAGCGTAGCGCCTTAAACTTTGTTGATGAGATGATTGTGAGATTGCTCCTGCTTCCTGTTGATTGGTATCGATAAAATGACCGTTTTTAAACTCCTGATAAACCGTACCCGTTTTGCCAAATCGATTTTTGGTTACAATAATTTCAGCATACTTCGCTGAGGGTGAATTTTCGTTATAAACCCCGTCACGATACAGCATGATAATGCTGTCTGCATCTTGCTCAACGTTGCCAGAATCCCGTAAATCAGCGTTAACTGGGCGCTTGTTTGTCCGCTTTTCAACCTCTCTTGATAACTGGCTCAATGAGATTACGGGCGTTTTTAATGTTTTTGCCAGCCGTTTCAAATTCGCGGAAATATGCGCTATCGCAAGGTCATTTCGTTCAGCTCTCGGTTTATCAATTAATCCGAGGTAATCAACCATGATTAACGACAGTTGGGGATATTCTTTTTTTTGTCTGGTGGCAACAGAGGCTATCTGCTCAACAGTAAGTTTACTTGCATCCACTATCCATACATCTAAATCATGCAACAAACCAATCGCACCAGTTATCTTATTCCAGTGTTCCTGCTCTAATCGTGAGGGATTTCTCAACATTGAAACGGGGAGATTTGACGCCTGGGCAATCTGTCTTTCAATGATTTGGCCTGAATCCATTTCCATTGAAAAAATAAGCACGCCACGCCGCTGATTTATGTCCCTGATTTCCTGACTGGCAACACTTCTGGCAATCTTCAATGCAAATTCGGTTTTCCCCATACCCGGTCTGGCAGCAACAATCACTAAATCCACCGGATTAATACCTCCCGTTATCTCATCCAGCTCACTTATACCTGTTTTTAAGGCGCTTGACTGTTCACCGTTTTGTAGACGATTTTCCAGTAACTCGGTGTAATCACTAATAAGTTCCTTCAAATTTACAGGCTTGATTTCTTCTTTCGAAGTTCGCAATTTTGTCGCTTTCGACAAAAAATCATCAATAGCCTGCGTGGCTGACTGGATAGACCCATTAGCAACAACATCCTTGACCGAATTTATCATCGCTAAAAATTCCCGTCGTTGATAATTCTCAGCAACCATTTTTGCATAACCTTTCAAATTGGCTGCACTCGGGCAATCTTTAGCCATCGACATAACCTGAATAAAATTACCCTTTCCCATCTGTTCAGCCACCATCACCATATCAATCATGCTTCTGGTTTTAGCCTGGCATTGAATTATTTTGTAGATTTCACGACAGAAATGGGAGGAAAAAGCATTAGGCTCAAGCGTAGACAATACATCACTGGCGTCTGGCGTTAAACCTGAAATCAGCAAACCCCCTATCACGCTTGCCTCAAGTTGATAGTTGACCATGTTAATACCCCCTATCGGCAAACTTCCCTTCACGAACGCCTGTTAGCGTGGTTTCTCTCAGCAGGTAATCAATATCCGCTGTCCAGCCCGTGTTGTTCTCACCAAAGTAAAACGGCTTTGCCATGCCAACGAATGCTCTCACGTAGGCTCGCCAGCCATCTAGGTTTGGATTAGCCAGTAAGCCAACAATTTTCTTCAAACGGGTTTTACGCTTGGGATTGGCTTCAACAGCGTGGGGTAGTCTGTCACCCACTTCCTCGTTGTAGGCAACCAGATAATCGTTGTA
>NZ_CAJCFU010000066.1:0-95794 GCF_903968575.1 Arsenophonus endosymbiont of Apis mellifera
ATTACGCTCTCTATTTCCCGACGGGTCATTAATCCTTTCCACTTTCTGCCATCGACATAAACCCAGCGTTTCATTTCATCACAAGCGCCTTTTCGGTCATTGGAGTTGAGCTTTTTGAGTAATGTCGATTTGGCAAAATTTCCCACACCCACGTTGTAAGCAAATGAATAAAGCGCTGCTTGAGTCAGTGTATTGATATCGACCTTGACCAGCGGGTCAACATAGTGCTTAACCGCCTTTAAATCGTCATCAAGCCACTTGTCACAATCTTCTTTGGAGTACGCTCGGTTACGCTCAATATCGTTACCGGTGTGCCCGTAGCAAACAGAAAGCACACCGCCACCATCGAAATAGGGCTTAAGTCTCATCCCTTCGAAATGGGTTATCATGCTTGATGCTAAAAACAACGCGCTACCGCCTGTTGCCATCACTATTTTTTTGGTATCTTCATCATGGCCTCCCTTTGATGTTGCGCGCTTTTAACCGGTACTCCTTGCGTTTGTAATACCAGTTGACCAGACAGGTGATGACCGTGCAGACAATACCTATTAGGCCAACCCACTGTTCGAGCGTGAAAATGCCAATGACTGTTGTGACAATTCCGCCCATATACGACAAGGGACTGGAATACTTTTCAAACATACGCATCACTCCCCCTTTTTCAGGGTATCCATTTCCTGTTTAGTCCCATAGGACAATCTGCGAACGATTTGAGGTGGCCGCGCTGATTTCCGGTAATTGAATTTCAACGCCCATCGGCAATCTGGCAGCGTGGCTGCAAAGTCCGGGATTAACTTCAAGCACTCGCTCAACGGTGCCAACGCAAGTGCCATAGTAGCGAAAACAAATCTCATCCAGACTCTCGTTTTGTTGACTCAGTACCTTCATATCAGTGCCACCACGTTATGACCCTGCCCTTTAATTCGTGCTATCGCCCAGAGGGCATCACGTCGGTAATCATCAATCGTCGGCGACAGACTGTCAGCTTTTTTGTGGCCGGATGCCTGCGTGTCGATATCTCGAAACCGTTCAGACAAGTTAGCCTTAGCGAGGCCAAATACCGCGCGTTCATACAGCAGGCAAAGCGCACTGTCGTCATTAATATGCATGGCCGGAATATTAGCTAAATAGTTAAATCCTTCGCGTTTTTTCTGGGTTTGCCAGTCCCGCAGTTCGTACGCCACTTCAATCATCGCGTGGGTGAGTGCATCCTTAAGACGCGAAGCGATGATGGTGCCATCGTTCTCACGCATCACTGCGCGGTAATTTTGAGGTGACACGGCAGGCCAGAAGGGATCGTCGGTCACCAGATCACTTTCTTCTTTAGGCGGTTTTTCCGGCGAAATAAAATCCATATCCTCACCTCAATAGGTCGGGCGGTGGACAGTGAACATAACGCGGTCTTTCACTGTGCCGCCCGAGTGCGTGGGCACAACTCATGTTTTCGGTAACGCGGTGTTGAGCGCTTTTTCCAACTTTTTGATCTCGCCTTTGACGCCAACCCCTTGGAAAAGTATTAGCGCGCGTTTTAAGGTGTCGAGCGCGGCGGCGAGCAAGCCATTATCGCGCTGGCAAAAACCCACCCATTTATACAATTCCGCTCTGACCACATCCGGCATGTCTTCCTCATCCGTTAAGGTGACGGTTTGCGCTAAAAGCGACAAACTCAGCGGTACCTTCTGCTGGTAAGCGGTTTTGGCCGCCGCCGCTATTTCTTCTGCAATCGCGCACCCCGTCGTACGGGTATGTCCAGCCGGCATTAAAAGCCCATGCGCTAACGCATATTCGGCGATAGCCAGCGCGCCTTCAATGTCACCGGCGTCAATGCGCCAGAGCATCACCATCATCAGCGTGTCGTCCTGCTGGCCGTCGCCGTTTTCCAATACTCCGCTCACCCAAGGGGCATAACGGGGTAACACCGTTTTTTTATATTCGGCTTTCCGTTCGGTTGACTGGATGCGTTTTAACTGACGTTTGTCCTGCTGAAACATCAACAAAATTTGCTGTGTGGCGTTATCCCATAACGGATGGGCGCCCCGCGGTTTTTCACCCACCAAGCGCAGCTGGTGACATTGCCAGGGGGTGAGCATTAGCCATCGCCCTGATTAGTCTGACTGCTGCCACCTGAATCGGGTGTATTCCCACCTTGCAGTCCTGATTGGGGTTTATCTTCGGGTAAGATGTCAATATTTTCGACCAGTGCCACCCCGCGATAATCTTCCACCACATAGGCTTCATTGACCGACTCATAATTTTCAATCCGGTCACGCTCGGGCGTATCCTTGATTTGGCGCCGACGGGTGTCTTGCTGATAGTAAATCGAGAGATTATCCAGACGGGTAATGAGCAGAGATTTATCTGGGAAGAATGGGGCGCGAATAGCCGGTAATCCACCCAAGCGTTTTTGACTGATAATCACATCGGCGGCCAGCATTTCGCTATTCGCCTGTTCTTTGTTAACAATCGGAAAGTATTTATCGGCAAGCAAGGAACGACCACAAATAATCACCAAATCGGTATCATCCTGATACACTTCATCAATCACCCGTTCAACCGTGTCCATTACCAGCGCATCCAAATTTTTGTAATCGCCTTTTTCGCCAATGCGAATGGTGTTTGAGGCCACTTTGCCTTGACTATCGGTGATGTTAGCCATCACATGGGTCGGGGCATCATTGCGAATTTTTTGCAACCAGCCGATATTCACATCCTGTAATTTGGCATTTTGAGTACGGTCTGAGGTTTTTTCCCGTTTGATACCATTAAAACCAATCATAATGCGGTCAAGGGCCTGACGGCGCACAATCGCATCGCGGATACGACGCTGAAAATCGTTAAATTTGGCCCACATATCGAGCTTGGCATAGCTGATGGCAGTATCGAAATTGGTTTGATAGCAATAGTAGTCAATCGTGTCCAAGGACGTCGGGTCAATCGGTTCTCGACGTTTGCTACTCGTATCGGTGGTGCCGGCCACCGTAGAGCCCATCCCGAGTCCTATCACCTGACCTTGCTGTTCAAGTACCGGTACCAGATTTATTTTTTTCAAAAAACCGGCACTTTGCTGGATTTGACTTTCCAGTACCTGTGCTTTGGACGGTTCAATATTCACTTTCCCGGCAAAATCCTGCGGCGAGACGTGATAGATTTCCCCCAGGCGACTTAAGTACTGATTGAATTTTAATTTGGTTTCTTTTCTCATCGTCTTCTCGTTAACAGTTGGTCAGGGTATCGGTATCCCGTATCCGACCGAGTGAAACAGGGCGCGTCGGTGTTTCTTCTTGCGCCAGGCTGGTCGTCAAAGTCGTCAGTTCAGTTTTCAGTTGCTGGTGCTTTTCTGCACTGGCATTTTTTAGCGCAGTTAACGCAACCCCTAATTCGGCGATTTGTTGTTCACTCTTTGCCTGCTGGTTTGCACAATACTCAATTGCCTGCTGGATATCGCTAAAGATCTGGCCTTGCTCATTGCGCTCATGCCCAAATAAGGCTTTAACTTTTTCAAGCAGGTTGAGTGATGGATTAGAAACGGTGGTCGTTTCGTCGATAAATTCGAGCAAGGTTTCTTCGGCAGCAGTAAACACGCTATGGGGGGATAATTTACGCTCAGCGAGACAATCAGGTTTACCGTGACTGAATGCCAGCATACTGGTGCCCAGACTGGCGGGATTATCCGTCACCGCAAGACCGACGAGATAGGCTTTACCCGTATCGGCGAAAGCCGTATCAATTTCGACTGAGGTGTAAACTTTTTGCCGTTGTTTATTCATGGCAATCAATTCATCGGTGGGCGATAGCACCCCGTAAAGTCCAAGTTTTCCGGCTAATGCCCCTGTTTTGATTTCTTCCGTATAAACGGAAAGCACATCGCCAAAGCAGGGCATCCAGGGCGATTTCAAATGTTCAAGGTTAATTCGTGCCCCAAAAGTGTCCGGGTCGTAGTTTTTTTCAATATCGGTCAGCCACTCTCGCTGGACTTTACGGCCATCGGTGGTGGCACCTTCCACACAGATACGAATCGGTTTGGTTTTTTTCATTACACAGGCTCCCGCCAGGGTAGGGTTTGTTGACATCATGGGCATAGGATTAAAAAGATGAGAGAAGGAAACAAGGCGGTGGGATTGTTTGAACGGTCAAACAAATTTTCACCCAGGCAATCCTTGGGAAATCTTCGTTATGCTAGCCACATGAAAAATGAAAACCCCTTTTTACGACACCGCGCCCGACAACTGGCTTTAGAAGGCTACAGCCCGAGTCAGATTGCCCATATGTTGGGGCAAAATGTCTCCACCGTACATAGCTGGAAACGACGAGACCAGTGGAATGCGCAAAAGGCCACGCAAGCTGTCAAACTGAGCCTGGAGGCGCGACTTTGCCAGCTCATTGGCAAAGAACAGAAAGACGGTAAAGATTTTAAGGAGATTGACCTGCTTTATCGGCAACTGGAGCGCCAGTGTCGAATTGAACAATACCAACAAGGCGGAAGGGAAAGCGGGCGTGATAAAAAAAATAACCGGACTCCACCTGAAAAGAATGCCTTTAGTGATGAGCAGATTGCGTCGCTGTTAAAACATTTTCACCAACATCTTTTTGATTACCAGAAGCACTGGTATCAGGCGGGATTAACCTATCCGATACGCAATATTTTAAAATCACGCCAGATAGGCGCCACCTGGTTTTTTGCTCGCGAGGCGTTGATGGACGCGTTAACCACCGGCCGCAATCAGGTCTTTTTATCCGCCAGTAAATCTCAGGCGCATGTTTTTAAGGATTACATCATCAAGATGGCGCAGGAAGTGGATGTTGCCCTAAAAGGTGACCCTATCGTGTTAGCCAACGGCGCCACGCTTTATTTTCTTGGCACTAATGCGCGCACGGCCCAAAGTTATCACGGCAATCTTTATCTGGATGAATATTTCTGGATCCCGAAATTTCAGGAATTACGTAAAGTGGCGTCGGGCATGGCGATGCAGAAAAAATGGCGGCAGACCTACTTTTCAACCCCGTCAAGCCTGACGCATAGCGCTTACCCGTTCTGGTCTGGCAAACTGTTTAACCGGGGAAGGTCAAAAAAAGACCAGATTGATATCGGCATCAGCCACAAGTTGTTGGCGAACGGTCGCTATTGTGAAGATGGCCATTGGCGACAAATCGTAACATTAGACGATGCCATTAACGGCGGCTGTAACCTGTTCGACCGTGAAGGGTTAAAAAAGCGCTATAGTCCGGATGAATATCAAAACCTGTTGATGTGTGAATTTGTTGACGATATCGA
The DNA here is from genome assembly GCF_903968575.1 of Arsenophonus endosymbiont of Apis mellifera. Lineage (NCBI taxonomy): Bacteria > Pseudomonadati > Pseudomonadota > Gammaproteobacteria > Enterobacterales > Morganellaceae > Arsenophonus > Arsenophonus endosymbiont of Apis mellifera. Next base: position 5,273 of record NZ_CAJCFU010000066.1, read on the forward strand.
CTCGCTGTTTTCGTTTTCACTGATGCAGGCCTGTCAGGTGGATAGCTGGGACGTGTGGGCGGATGTCAGTCCCTTGATGTCACGGCCTTATGGGTCACAAAGCGTCTGGATAGGCTACGACCCCGCCAAAGGCTCCCAGCACGGTGACAGCGCAGGCTGTGTCGTCATTGCACCACCCACCACACCCGGTGGAAAATTTCGCATTCTGGAGTACTTCCAATGGCGGGGACTGGACTTTCGCGCGCAGGCCGCCGCAATTCAACAACTCACCACCCGTTATCAGGTCGACTACATCGGACTGGATGCAACGGGTATCGGCCATGGCGTTTTACAATATGTGCGCGATTTTTTCCCACAGGTCAACGAATTTATCTATAACCCGGCGCTGAAAAATGCGCTAGTGTTAAAAGCCTATGATGTTATCAGCCATCACCGGCTCGAATATGATGCCGGGGCGCAGGATATTACCCGTGCCTTTATGGCGATTAGACGCGCCACGACCGCCAGTGGGAACCGTCCCACCTATGAAGCGGATCGCAGTGAAGATGCCAGCCACGCTGATTTAGCCTGGGCCACCATGCATGCGCTGTACCATGAACCGTTAACCGGCGATGGCCAGCAACACAAACCCATTATCGAGCTATTCTAATATGCGAAAAACGAAAAACCGTACGCTCACCGCCACAAAAAAACCGTCAGTAGACGCCTTTACCTTTGGTGACCCGGTGTCCATGCTTGACCGGCGCGAGATTTTTGATTATTTGGAATGTGCACTTATCGACAATTACTACGAGCCGCCAATAAGTTTTGAGGGTTTATCGCGCATTTTTCGCGCTGCGGCCCATCATAGCAGTGCCATTTATGTCAAACGCAATATTTTAAGCAGTACTTTTGTGCCACATCAATGGTTAAGTCGTCAGGATTTTGACCGTTTTGCGCTGGATTTTCTGATTTTTGGCAATGCCTATCTGGAACGGCGAAAAAATGGCTTAAATAAAACCATTTCGCTAAAATCCATCCCAGCCAAACTCACCCGGCGCGGTGAGGATTTAGCCACTTATTACCTTTTGCATGCAGGTTTTGACAGCGTGCCGTTTACTTTTCAAAGGGGGCAGGTTTTTCATTTGCTTGAGCCGGATATCAATCAGGAAATCTACGGCCTACCCGAATATCTGGCCGCCATGACCGCCATTTTACTCAATGAATCGGCAACCCTCTTTCGCCGTAAGTATTATCTGAACGGCTCTCATGCCGGCTATATCCTGTATATCAATGATACAATTAACTTCCAGGATATTGATAATCTCCGCGAACAGCTAAAAAGCAGTAAAGGCTTGGGAAACTTTCGCAATCTGCTTTTGTATTCACCCAACGGCAAGAAGGATGGCATACAAACCATTCCGTTATCCGAAGCCGCTGCGAAAGATGAATTTTTAAATATCAAAAACGTCAGTAGGGACGATATGTTAGCTGCTCACCGCGTGCCACCACAATTAATGGGTATTATGCCACAGAATGTGGGGGGATTTGGGGACGTACAAAAAGCGGCTAATGTGTTTATCTGCAACGAATTACATCCGTTGCAACATAAAATGCAGCAGCTTAATGAGTGGCTCGGCGAAGAAGTGATTCAGTTTACCCCTTACGCCTTGAATCGGATAAAAAATAAAATCTAATCCTTGCAGAGGGTGTTTAACTGCGCCTCAGAAAGCCCCGTTGATTGGTCTGTCTTTCAACGCTTATTATTTAAGTCTTTGAGCATTGCCGCTCTTAAAATTGCGTTTAAACGCGTCTGATAGCCTTTCCCTGATCCTCTGAGCCACGCCAAAACATCGGCATCAATGCGGACAGAAGCATGCTGTTTAATAGGACGATAAAAATTACCCCGATGGGCATTTTGCCATGTCACTTCATCCATTGGTGGGATGTCACTAAAATTTATTTCACTTTCCGGCATACCAGCCAGTACTTTCAACTCTGCTTTGCGTTTATCAGTTAATGTTGGTAAGGCATTTTGTTTAATAGTAACTTTTTTCATAATGTTTTCTCTCTGCGCGCGTCGCTCTTCGGGCGCTGATTATTCGAATAATTTCTACTGAATTTTCAAAATTTATCGTGTGTGCGACAAAAACAATAATACAACCTCCAACTTGCCCAATGGTTTGCCAACGCAATTCTCCATTTTCGAAACGATCCTGATGAGATAAATGCATAGGATCATTGAAAACCTGTGCAGCTTCTTCAAATCGAATCCCATGTTTTTTTAAATTTGATGCTGATTTTTCAGGATCCCATTCAAATTGTAGTGACATTGAGCACCTGTAATGACAAAAATGTATATATATTACTGTATATACAATATTGAATTATGTCAATCGGATAGGAAGTTAAATCAAAAAAACATGAAAAATCGCAGTGGTAGCCCCGCCGCGCCTGCCCGCAAAACATGTCGTTTTTTGTGCAGTTGGACAACGCCACTTAGCGTAGGCCAGTACTGCCCTTTTCGGTGATTTCAGGTGGGCAAAAACTTGTGCAAATTTGTGCATTTTTGTGCAAATCCATGCACTTATTTTTTAATAAAAACAAAGATCACTAAAACAAGAAGAAAAAGCCTTTTTGATATTTAACATTTTAACAAAATAATAACTTATTTTGCGCTAAAAAAAGGGGGTATGCGTCGGAAAACGGTTACAACAGTTAGAATGCGCAAAAAAAGGACTTAACTCCATAATTAAAATACGATTTTTTTGTAACCTTCAAACGGTTACAGTGGGGTTACAAAACAGAATAAAAAAGTTACATTGTTATAAATCAATAAGTTAAGTTTTTAGTTTTAAACGTTTTGTAACCGTTACATGTAACCCTACTGTAACCATTTTGTAACCGTTTAAAGTTTTTAAAATATATTATATTATCAATTAATTATAATAGTTTTTTATTTTTGTAACCATTGTAACCGTTTTCCGACACATACCCCAAAATTTTGAAAATAGATAATAACGATTAAATGATGAACAGTTATGTTAAATAAATATTAACGTTTATGTATGATGAATATCTTGCTATTTTGGCTGTGAGTTAATCGCTCGTGGTGATGTCTGGAAAATATCGCTAAACGATATAGCTTAAGTCGCTTAGCGAATTTAAATAGGTCTTGGTAATGGGTAACTAAGGAAGGAATTTTTTAAGTTTATTCTCTAAAGATTTTACTTTATTATATTCTGTTGTAATCAAGTTGAACTTATCTTCAATATTCATTTTGAATGATAACCCTAGACTTATTATTGATAAGATAAAAATTATCATAATAATAAGTATTAATCCTGATAATAAGTTCCTGCGTTTTATATTATTTTTTATTTCCTCAATATCTTTTTGAATATCATTCAATGACATTTCTTGTTTCTTTTCGGTCATAAATTTACCTTATCGATAGTTAAAATCTGTGACATCCTGCCAAGAAGAATGGGTTCTTATATTACTTGACAGGAAGTTAAATGTAACCATTTATGATAGCTGACCAGTCAAAAATTGATATCAATAGTTATATAATCGCTAATATCAAGCCCTGATTTAGGGAGAGTGAAGGGTGAATATGAATAATCTGCTGAAAAACCTTTAAGATTAGCAAGGTAAATCTAAACAAAAGTCAGATTATAAACAGGAGACAGAGCAAATGGATTTATATATAAAACTGCGTCCCCTGCGTTAATATCTGATAAAAACAAAGGCAAGATAGGAGTATTCTTTCATTTTTTCAATAATTAGTTTCAAATACCCAACATTTAACGACGTCAGGTTTTTTTAGCGCACTTAAGGTTGGTAATGCCTGATTATATTGGTTATTAACGTGACTTCTCACCGTTTTAATCCCAACAAAACGACGTCTTTTACCCATTTTAAGCAGGGATTTGATTTCTGACAGATTGGGCATATTTTGGCGGTATTCACTGGCCACCTGTGCCAGATGATTAAAGTTAACCGCATAAATATTCTCTTCATTACTGTGATTAACGCCATATGGGGTATTTTGATTGAGATAATCAAACATATCCCAAAACTCAGTGACCAGGGTATTATCGGCTTCTAATGCCTGAACACGTTCTTTTGCCAGTTCGACGATAAAGGTTTCTGTTTCTGCTACTCGGCTTTCTTTGATGGGCAGAAAACAGGATAACGTGCGTAACAGAACGATGAGTTGAGCGTGATTTTTAGCAATGCGTTCATGGCCAATCGCTTCATCATCGAAGAGTTGTCGCTGAACTTCATCGAGAGAAGTTTCGTAAGCCGTTACAATCGCATTTTCACTTAACAGCGCTTTGGGCAAAAAGCCGGATAATTGTTCAATAGGGTAGCGTTCCAGGCGAATGGCCGCCTGACGGGTCTGTTCGCTTTGACCTGACTTATCGGTATGGAGATGAATAATCCGCTCTAATACCGCTCTTGAGGCTTCGACACTGCTATTCTGGGCGATAATAATGCTGCCCTTAAAGAGCGGCTCATAGGTTTCGTTCTGATTGGTTTTTATACCTGTTGAACGTGTTGCACGACCATTGTAAAGGGATTTCATTTCTTCCCAATCGAAAGCCCGTTTTACGTTATCCTGCATTCGGTCACTTTCTATCAAACAAACAGGAAGATTACTCACCTGGGCAAAATTACGCGCACGGCCTACCAAGGTCGACTTTGAAGGGTCAAAGCCTTCGTAATCAGCGCGACCCGTTAACCGCCAGAAGAACTCTATCAGGGTACTTTTGCCTGAGCCGGGTTCCCCCATAATTTCCAGAAAAGGGTAACTTTTACTTAACTTTCGTATCTGTTCGGCAAACAGTGACCCGAGCCAGAACGCAAGCACAGTATAGCCTTTAACCCCAAAAGCAAGCCATAAATCGTCCAACCAGTGAACATCGAAGTCGCTGAGTTCATGATTAATTTCCAGTCTTGGACTGCTACTTAATGTTTTGATATCGAGATGCTCCAGTGAAAAATAATCCTCTTCATTCAGGGTATATAATTTGCCGTTTTGCACGGCAATATCATTAAACACATAAACGCCCAGTACTTTGTTGTAACCAATAAAATTTTGGGTTTTTACTTCCTTGATATGCGGTAATTCGTTTTTGCAAAAGCGGTCAAGTTGATGGGTGTCCCCAGTGTAAACAGCACCTTTAGCGACATGCAAAAGCCGTTTTTTGAATTCAGAAGCGCTGGTTAACTGACTGGCGGTAAAAGTGGCTTTGACGTTGGGTCTTTGTTGCGGGAAATCCAGTTTTAAATAATACCAGGATTCGTCGGTTTCTTCGGATTTCTGAAAATAAAGCGGAGTCGGGTAACAGTTGGCGATTTCGTTGACAGCGCCGGACTCTTTTAACGCTTTTGTGGTGGCTTCTTCTTTAGTTAGCTTTTCTGAGTCTAAAATTCGTTCAACCGCCTTTAAATGCCTTTCAATATCGAGTTTAAACCAGTAAAAACGGCTATCAAATTGAAAATAGAAGTCATTACGGTGGGTATAATTGAATATTAACATTGCCTTATCGGTAGCACTTTTTGTCAGTAACAAGTCGCCATAATAACGATAACGCATTAAGTCATAACGTTCGAGCTTACCTTTGAGGTGTAAATCGTTCCAGTCTTCATTTTTAAATTGCGAAGGTAAGGCGGCACAGGATTTCCAGCCTTCTTGCTGACTGCGTGCAACGTGTTTTCTTATCGCTTTTTCGCCCGCATTACCCTTATCAAGTGCCCAGACCAATAGGGGCTTTTTGTTCGCGCCCAATGCCGTTTTAAGCGCCGCCAAGGCGTGCTCTGGGTAATTATGACAACTCATCAGGGAAACGGCATACAGTCCATTCTGAGCAAGACTAATTGCATCAAAAATCCCTTCGGTTAGCCAGATTTCAGTTGCCTTTGTTAAATTCTGTTGTGGCAGACTCCACCAATACCCTTTGTAACTGCCAAAAAAGTTAGCCTTGCGGTCAAAGCGTTGTGGGTTATCAATAATTCGCTCCCAATAAGCGCCATTGGGTAAGGTAAATTTTACGGTTGCTGAACCCAGCCCTTTAGCGTGATAACCGGATTCAATATACAATCCTTTTAATGGGGCAATATCTAATCCTCTAGCCTGTTGCAGATAGGCATCCGCTGCGGCATTTGGGGCTTGTTGTGTTTTAGGGTAGTGCGTTGACCAATTATGAAACAGCTCAGGATAAATTTCTTTAACAATAATTTCAGCCCCACATTTATTTTCACGGCCACACTTAAGTACAAAGGGTTTTTCAATAGCGGTAAATAACTCTTTTTTGTTGCACTGGGGACAAACACCCTGACGTAGATAGCCGTTTTGTTCTTTAAAATGAAAATCCGCAATTAATCGGCTGATGATAAAATCTGACTGGTACATGTTATTACCCCTGGCAAACCTTTATAAACGTGTTGGCGACTTGATTTGCATCAAGAAGTGCAAATCGTTCGGCTTTAATACGAACAGGCCAGCATTGAGTGGCAAATTGACTGTTTTTGTTGTAACAAACGTTCATTTCCTGCTCTTTTTAAAATGTTTTTGGGCGGATTCCCAAAGAGATTGACAGTCGACGCAGCGATTGCAGCCTGGGGAAGCGATACGGCGCGCTTCAGGTATCGCTTTTTCACAATCCTCACAATGAAAACGGGCGATACCCCTGTTGCGCTCGGTCACCTGTTTAATCTGGTAAATTAATTGTTGTTGGGCGAAGTCATTCGCTTTATCAATCGTGTCAGACATGGTGTAAATTCTCTGCTCGAAGTTCAAAGTGGTGACTGATTTCCACCACGTGCTGATAAGCGGTGTGATAAGACATCTTTTGATGAAGAATTTGATAGGCCAGCGACGTTAAATGAGCAGAAAATTGTCTCAATAAGTGTTTCCTTTCATCTTCCCGATTTTGCTTTAGCATATCGGTGAGTTTTAATACGCCGAATTGTGCAGTCATATTTTCTTACTTCTCCTTTCCTTATTTTGGATAAAACAATCCCTTGGTGTGGCTAACACCGTTAATTTTCATTTATAAATTAAAGTGGCAGTGCGATATTTTTAGGTATTAATGCAACGAGCACCTGTAATTGAAATAGCGCGTTAATAATCGCCTGTTTTTCTTTTTTATTAAATTCATCAAATTTCAAATGATGTTTTTTATTATCAATATTGGCTAAATAAAAAATTAAATTAACAAACCGTTTATTATGTTCTCGTAAATATTCAATAAATCCCAACAGGCATTGATTATCGGGATTTTCTTTATTTTTATTAAAATGAACGGTTCGACATTTCGCTGCCTTAATTAACCCATCGACGCGCGCATTAATGGGTAGTCCTTCATTGCGATAAATACCCGTCTTTATTCTATTAATCTCACCGGCATTATTTTGTAATGTGTTAACCGAGTGAATTAATGTATTTGTTAATGCGTGTTTATTCGTCATCATTTTATTTAATAATTAGGGTGAGAAAATAAAAAATAAATAATCCGCCAAATAACAATATTAATTTATCGATTAACGTCAGTTTTTTATTCCTCTTATTATTAATATGATAATTTTTAACGGACTCGCCCGTTAATCGATAGGGGTAGTGCTGATTAGATTTATGCATAAATATCCTCATTAAGTTATCGGTTTTGTTGCCCTGACCGAAAACAGGGTGTTGTGATATATTTTTTATGCCTGTTGATTCTTAGAAGGGAGATACAGGCATAAACTGACTTATCACAACAAGGAAAATAACAATGTCTGTTAATGAAAAAATTAAACAACAGTTAACTGAACTCATTAAGCAAGTCGAACAAATAGAAACGCTAATTATTTGTGATAATGCAGTAGAAATAAGTGCGTTATCACATCATCTATCCCAACAAATCCACGATAAAATCAGGTCACCACAGAAAAATATTGTTAAGTGGTTTTAATTTTTTCTGACCATAATAGCCATGACTGCATCAAAGGTGGATTTAAGATCCTGTTCATAAAAGCGGTTAATGTTTGAACAGGTTTCGCTTATGGCATTCATGATAGTGATCATGAGTGCTAATTTTTCTTTTGGAGTAAGATTTTTTATCTCCTGTTTTTTATTTTCTTCAGAAAGTCCCGAAAATAGCGAATGAATGGTATTAATGACTAAGTGATCTAACGGTTTAGTCTCTAGCGCTAATCTTTCCTCGTTATCCTTTTTTTGGTAGTTATTTGCCTTGTTCAATATGGATAATTCGGCAAATTTTTTATCGTCGTTAAATAACTCAATGCGATTACTATCAACGGTGAGGCCGTGAAGGTTATTTATTCCAAACGCTTTAGCATGTTCAGTAAGATGTGCGATGACTTGATAATAAACTGCCATAGTTAACCTCTTAAAAATTAGATTAGTGAGTCGGTTTTTATACCCTGACCGAAAACAGGGTGTTGTGGTATCATGTTTATGCCCACTTTTTCTTTCCAGTGAGAGGTGGACATAAAATCCAACAACAAGGCGTGAAATCCATGTCCCAAGAAAGAGAAGACTATACCCGATTACATAAACCTGCCCCGTCACAGCAAGAAGAGCAAAAGACTGGGGAGAACGATAAAAAATAAGGAGCCCCAAAATGGAACAGCCATCCGAACACATTAAATTTGAAGTCTACTACTCGATTTACCTTGCCGAAATGACAGAAATTTTTAATCGCCGAGTTGAACAATGTTGTTCTTTTTGGCAGGTATTTCTGGGTGCTTCTGTTTTTGCACATTTCCAATACGGATGGCTGTTGGGTTTTCTTATTGCCTTGATTTCCGCTATTCAGTTTGTTGTTAAATTTGGTGAAAAAGCCGGTAGCGCAAAATCTCAAGTAAGACGGTACCGAAGGCTGGCAGATGAACTTCCGCAACTGGATGAAAACCAGATTAAAGCGAGATTGCGAGAAATTGAAGAAACTGACACTCAACCCCTGACCGCGCTTTATAATCCCGCCAGAAAAAGAGCAGGTATTGCGTTGTATGGTGTTGATAGACAAGCTGGACACCCCCTTACGCGATGGGAAAAAATGATGGCTTTCATCGGCGGTGGTATTCCTAAGTAGTGACATCGGGTTACCTCTTGAATGCGTTTGGGTAATATGTGGTGACGATACTTCATGTCGTCACTCGCCATAGCAAAGTTAAAAATTTCCCTGGTGTTAAATAAAAAATAATTAGTTATATTTTTAATGATTAATTGTTTTAAAAATTTTATTTTGATTGAGTTGGTAATCTTTAATTTCTGGTTATAATTCAATCTGAATCAGTAAATGGTCATGAAGATATAATCGTAATAACTTACCGTCACAAGAGGGCACAACGGAACGTTCATCTATGCCCATTACATAAGCCAGTCTTGTTGCCTTGACGCTTACGCTAGGATTTCTCATCATTTATCCCCTGGTATAATTTATCGATATAATGGATTGCCTGAGCCATTGCATCAAATTTACCCAAAGAGTCTTTGCCATACCAGACGTGATAACGTGTGATGGGATTCATTATTTTTCTGGGTAATTTTATAATGTCAAAATCCCGATAACAAAAACTGTGAGGACTTATTTGTTTAAACGTCATGATTTCAGTCCTAACCATGTTAACCAGCCTTCTCTAATTTCTTTAGGTAAAGATTCATAAGCCAACTTCAGTCCTAAGTTCCAGGCAGGTAAATAAATATAGTATTCACCACGAGAACTTTTGGGGTTCTTCATTTCAATTACGGGCAGTTTGCCATCTTTACGCATATCTGAAATTGCTTGCTTGGTTTTTCCAACCATTTCTGCAAACTTGGCTTCAGTAACACCATCTGAAGCACTAGAAACATTTACGATTTCTTTATTCATCTGATAATCTCTTTTATTGAAGCTCTTCGTAGCCCCTATTTTCTCTTAGCTGCTAGCTATGGGAATTTCTTTTAATCTAAAATTTAGAGGATATGAAAAAATATGTCAACCCCGAAAAATGAAAAATTGAAACTTATTAGAGAATCTGAGAGATTAAAACTTAAAGAAATGACTGATTTAACAGGAATTAATTATCACACTTATCATGGTTATGAATCAGGAAAAATGAATATGTCACTTGAATCAGCAGAAAAATTATTTTCTATAGCACGATTTCGGAAGTATATGGATTGGTTTATGTTTGATGAAACCAATCCAGAAGCTGGTCAAATTGCACCAGCTCTCGCACACAATGGGCCAGAGAAAACAATGTCAGTCCAATCAAAGAAAAAGACTGGTTAACATTACATAAGGATTTTTGTCAATTCATTGACTCCAAGAGTCTTTGTGCCATTGGAGGGATTTCTTATGTCAATTAAGAAACTCGAAGATGGTCGCTATGAAGTGGACATTCGTCCAACTGGCCGCAACGGAAAGCGCGTCAGACGGAAATTTGATAAGAAGTTTGAAGCCGTTAATTATGAACGGTATGTAATGGCTAACCACTCGAAAGAATGGACACCGAAGTTGACCGATACCCGCAGGTTAAGCGAAATCGCGCAACAATGGTGGGATTTATTTGGCAAGCACCTCGACCATGGTCGGGATCAAAAGAACAGAATTAATATGTTTTGTCGTGTGATGTCAGATCCAGAGGTGCCAAAAATAAACAAATCCTTTATATCCCAGTATTGCCAGTTACGGGTAGCCCATGGGGTTAAGGCATCGACAATTAATCGTGAAATTACAGCTGTGCGCGGTATTTTTACATATTTAATTGATACCGGCCTCTACCATGGCGAACATCCTTTCAGCGGCTATAAAAAGCTGAAAGAACAGGCTACGGAAATGTCATATCTGACTGATGACGATATCAACAGGTTGCTGACTCACCTTAGCGGTGATAACTATAAAATTGCCGTTCTTTGCCTCAGTACTGGCGCACGATGGAGTGAAGCAATTAGGCTAAAACGGGAACATGTGATTCAAAATAAAATACGATTCACATTTACAAAAAACCGTAAGCCCAGAATCGTACCGATCTCTGATAACGTTGCCGGCATGATATGTGACGGAAAGAACGGGCTGTTGTTTCCTGATATATCATATCAGTGTTTCCGGAAAATTTTAAAGGCTGTTAAACCGACGCTACCGAGCGGACAGGCAACACATGTTTTGAGGCATACTTTTGCAACGCATTTTATGATGAACGGCGGTAGTATTCTGACGCTACAGCGGTTGCTGGGACATGCTAATTTATCTCAAACGATGACGTATGCACACTTTGCCCCGGATTTTCTACAGGATGCAATCAGCCTGAATCCACTGAAAGGGAAATGTCATTTTTAGATAAAAGTGTCCACACCGTGTCCACAGTCATGCTGTTTAGTGCTCTCTGTTGCACCTTGTAGCCCTATGATAACCATATGTTTTTATTGAGGATGCTGATAGAACAGAAACAAATAACGCCGCAAAGGCGGCGTTATTGATGATGGGCTTGATAAAAAGCACAATTTTTGGTTATTAAACCCGCAAGAAATCAATATGGGTTAGTTTAGGCTTAAACGGATGGCGTTGAACCGCTTGTACTTTAACTTTGGTTTTTTTGCCGTCAACCACCAGCGTTAATACTTCATAAAACTCTGGCTTACTTTCTTGGTTGATAACTTCATCATGGTTGAGTTCAATAGAAACAGGTTCTTGATCACCACCATAGACGATAGCCGGTAATTTGTTATTTTTACGCAGGCGGCGGCTCGCACCCTTACCCTGCTCTTTGCGGATTTCTGCATTAATAGTTAGCATGATTTGTTCTCATAATATAAAAAGGCTCTGCGACAGGCGACCCAGTAGCAGATCCGTTAATAAAAACTTGTTAGTGATTGCTAATCAAGCGGGCGGCATTTTAACGAAAAAACCGCTCTACAGCAAATGAAAAAATGACCTAATTTTAGGACATTTATATTCTTTTAAGCAACAACGGCTAGATAGCAAAGAGAAATAGAAACCATTATGTTAATAGAGGTCGTTAGCCAGACGATACTTTCCATGATAATCAAAAATTTTTTCTCTTATTTGCCAAAACTGGTTTTGTTTACGTGCGATAACAAAGTTAGGATGACGTAAGCTCGTTTTTTGACGTAGAATGTCGTCTACTGTTTGCCATTGGAAAGGAAGGCCTGGAGCTCGCTGGTGTTGCAACAGAAAACGTTGTTCAAAGATTTTGCGCTGAGCCGACGTTGCTAATCGAAATCTTTCTGAGACGTTGCTGCCATCTTCATCATAATAAGTGACTTTTAACCATTCTCCTTTCTTATCGTGTCCAGCCGTCAGTTGCATGCCGCCGCAGCGAAGGATCAGTGAATTTTTCAATTTTAACGCCGCTTTTAACATATCATCTGGATCAACTAAAATTGCCTGACATTGATGACAACGTCGTGCTGCAATGTCATTTTCAGCATTACAGTCGGGACATTGTTTAAAACGAAAGCGAAATTGACACTGTTTTTTTTGTCCATTATGCATTTCTTCCCAGCCTTGGCAGCGACGGCCGTAATGTTCAATTACTTGACCGTCAGGATCGCTTTTCCCCCAGAATAGATTGGCAAAATGACAAAGTGGGCAAAAAACTTGAACGGGTACGTTTTGTGGATCATTTTTGGCACTGCCAACTTCTGGCATATAAAGATCATGGGGATTTCCTGCATAATCAAGAATAATACATTGGCTTTTATTCGGAAATAGTCTTAATCCGCGACCAATTATTTGTTGATAGAGACTGACTGATTCAGTGGGACGTAAAATAGCAATCAAATCAACATGAGGAGCATCAAAGCCAGTTGTTAAGACCGATACATTAACTAAATAGCGAATTTTTTGTGCTTTAAACGCATTAATCGTTTTTTCACGATCCATTGCTGTCGTGTCTGCGCAAATTAATGCTGCTTTGTTATTAGGTAATAATGCCAAAATTTCTTTGGCATGTTCAACAGTAGCGGCGAAGATCATACAGCCCTGACAGGAACGGGCATATTCGATAATTTGCTTAATAATTAAGGGAGTCACTCTATGCTGACGTTTAATTTCCTGATCTAAGTCAGTGTGATTAAAAATACCTTCTTGACTTAGGCGCAATTGACTAAAATCGTATTGAATAATCGGCATATCTAGGCGTTTAGGTGGCACAAGGTAATGATTTTTTATCATATACCTTAACGGAAGTTCATAAATACAATCACGAAAAAAACAGTTCTCATCGCCTTTTATCATACCATGGTAGTGATACTGATATATCCAGCCTTCAGACAGACGATAAGGTGTTGCCGTTAATCCTAAAACACATAAATTAGGGTTATTAAGTTGCAATTTTTGTATGATTTGTTGATATTGACCATCGTTATTGAGACTGATGCGGTGGCATTCATCAATAATTAATAGCGAAAAGGGAGCATTAAAATCAGTTAAATTTTTTGCCACAGATTGTACGCTAGCAAAAATAACTTTATTTTTATTTTGTTTTTTATTAAGCCCGGCGGCATAAATGTCAGCCGTTAAACCATAGGCCTGATATTTATTATGGTTTTGTTCAACGAGTTCTTTTACATGGGCTAATACTAGTACACGTCCACGGGCCAATCGGGCTAATTCAGCAATCACTAGACTTTTTCCTGCGCCAGTAGGTAATACAATAACCGCCGGTTCTTTATGGCGGCGAAAATAGTTTATTGCTGCATTAACGGCATCATGTTGATATGGTCTTAGCGTAACGATCATGATTATTAATTAAGATATTAAAATAAATAATAAGTAAATTAGCATTTTTCGCTAATTCATGTCGAAGTAATCTATATTAAAAATAAAATCTACTGTAGCAAGCTATATCTTCTCTAACAAGTTATTGATATAATTGATTGCGTTATAGTTATTCACGTTACTTATTGTCTTAATTGTTTTAAAAGCAATTATTGTAATCATCCAATGATTTAGCATAATAATACATATGCATTCTAACTCTTTCATATAAATTTAAAAATTATGATGCGACTCGATAAGTTTTTATCTCAACAACTAACAATCAGCCGTGGCTTGGTCATGCGAGAATTACGAGCAGGAAAAGTTATGGTTAATAATGAAGTAATAAAAACCGGATCTTATCAAATTACATCTGAGATGGTAGTTAGTTATGAAGATGTCGTACTGCAACATATTATCGGCCTGCGCTATTTTATGTTGAATAAACCACCAGGATATGTTTGTTCGACGGTAGATAGCGTTAATCCAACAATTTTATCGTTTGTTGATGAACCAGCTATAACAAAGTTACACATTGCCGGCAGATTAGACATAGATACCACCGGGTTAGTGATTATAACAGATGATGGTAAATGGACACATAAAATGATCTCGCCCAAACATCATTGTGAGAAAACTTATCTTGTCACCTTGGCACACCCGATTTCAACTGAGGTAGTGGATAAGTTTTTAACAGGCATATGGTTTAAAGGAGAAAAATTACCCACAAAACCCGCAAAACTATCGATAGTTTCATCAAAGCAGGTACGTTTGACAATAAGTGAAGGCCGGTATCATCAAGTCAAAAGAATGTTTGCAGCGGTGGGTAATCACGTTTATGCACTTCATCGTGAACGCATTGGAGGTATTTATCTTGATCCAGCATTAGAGGCTGGCGAATACCGTTCTTTAACACAAGAAGAAATCAAAACTATTTAAATTATATTTTTACTTTCTCGATTTGGGAGTATGTTAGTATGCAACGTCAGCGTTCCTCTTATTTCAGCCTAATTTTGATTTTAGGCCTTATATCCATGTTGATGCCATTAGCCATTGACATGTATTTGCCTAGTTTACCATCGATTGCAAAAAGTTTTAATGTTGATACCGGTCAAGTTCAGATGACCTTAAATAGCTATATTTTCGGTTTTGCAATAGGCCAACTGTTTTATGGTCCGATGGCAGATAGCATAGGTCGAAAGCCCGTGATATTAGGCGGTGTGATCATTTTTGCTATTACTTCAGGGATTTGTGCACTCGCTAACAGTATTGAGCAATTTATTTTTGTCCGCTTTTTACAAGGATTATCGGCGGCGGCAGCAAGTGTTGTCATCACTGCTTTGATGAGAGATATGTTTAGTAGTGATGAATTTTCACGTAGCATGTCTTTCGTTTTGTTAGTCATGACCATCGCGCCATTATTAGCACCAATTTTAGGTGGTATGGCAATGATCTGGTTTTCCTGGCATGCTATTTTTTGGATTATATCCATAGCAGCCATCATAGGAGCTTTATTAGTTACTTTTTTTATTCAAGAAACGTTACCTCAGGAAAAAAGGCAAAAATTTCATTTACGTAATACTATAAAACAAATTCTTACCTTGTTTCGCGCTAGGCCAGTCTTTTGCTATATTCTTGCTAGTGGGTTTTCGTTTGCTGGGTTGTTTTCATTTTTAAATACCGGGCCATTTGTCTATATTGAATTAAATGGGGTTTCACCACAGCATTTTGGTTATTATTTTGGCTTAAATATTGTTTTTTTATTTTTACTGACTACGTTGAATAGCCGTTATGTACGCCATTTTGGCGCATTGAAAATGTTGCATATTGGCTTAACACTGCAATTCATCATGGGAATGTGGCTGATTTTTAGCACTATATTAAACTTAGGTTTTATTCCAATGATATTTGGTGTTGCTGTTTATGTTGGTAGTATTGCTATGATATCTTCTAATGCAATGTCAGTCATTTTAGATAATTATCCACATATCGCTGGAACAGTTTCATCTTTAGTTGGTACAATACGTTTTGGTATCGGCGCATTTTTTGGTTACTTGCTTTCTTGTTTCAAAACAACGACAGCTTGGTCGATGGTAGGATTTATGGGATTATGCGTTTTTCTTGCAATGGAGTTTGTTCTGTTAGCTAATTACAGCAAAGACTAATATAATTAGAATTATTATCTATTTAATAAAAAAATAAATTTTATTCGTGTTATGTTGTTATTTAAATACTCATTTTATTCATATGGACTCAGTATAATTTCTTATCACTAACTTCGATAACAATCACAATTTAGATAGGCTCAATCCACGAGCCGTTCAATTTATTAAATATTTTATCTTTCATTATTGCTTATTTAAGCTAATTGGTTGATATATGGTTTTATATAAAAAAATCAAATCAAATATGATCATTTTACAATTGAAAGATAATATATTTCGTTAAATTTCTTAACATATTTTGTTTTGTTTAAGCTGGATTTTTATATTACAATAACAAAAATTTATCATATTAATATGATGTAAAATACCAAGATAAGTATAAAATAGCTTGATAAGTTAGTATGTTAAGTTATTTCTTTACTTAAATAGAAAAATAATATAATTAATTAGAATATAGGGTTTTTTGTGGGTAATTTTAAGTTATCTGTCATTCATCGTTTACCGCAAAATTATCGATGGTTAACAGGGCATATAGGTAAAAAAATCGAGGTAATGCCTGATAATATATCCAGTTCCAAGTCTAATATATTAATTGGCTTTAAAGTACTTTGCTATGAAATTAGCGATAATTTAGCGGTGTTAAAGCATTTAAGTTCAGCTTTAGACGAAATACAAATTGCTAATGATTTGCTTGAATGGCAAGGTCAAATTTGTCTTTTTATTCGTTATGAAGATGAAGGTTTAGCAACTTGTCATTTTAAAACAGCGGGTGTTGCTATTGCGGAATCAATAACGCTGCCTGCTCGTCCTTATTCTCATTAAATATTAATAGCTATCGATGATTCGACGAGCGGCATAATAACGCTTACTCCAATAATCATCATTTATTGTAGAAACAGTTACACCACTACTTGTTGATGCATGGACAAATTTATCATTACCAATATAAATACCGACATGTCGGTTGGTTGGCCCAGTTCTAAAAAAAACCAGATCACCAGGGCGTAAATTTTGTTGTTTAACCCAGTGGCCGGTATATTGTTGTTCATTTGTTGAGCGAGGTAAATTAACTCCAAATTTCTCACTAAACATACGTTGGGTAAAGGCAGAGCAGTCAATACCTTTCTTAGTTGTACCACCAAAACGGTAGGCTACACCTCTCCAGTTTGCATACTGCTCTAAAATTTTAGTTTTAATTTCCACATTGCGTACTAATTGTTCAAACTCAACTTGCGATACTTGATAAAGTGAATTAGATTGTGCTTTATATAGTGACGAATTTGGTGAATTACAAGCGGATAGCAATAGAGTAATGACTAGTGCCGGTGTAGGCTTCATACAGTATTTCAGTAACGGTTGTAGTTTGACCATTATTGATTTATCCCTTGTTATCCATATGTGGATATTTGCCATAAAGTAAATTTGACGATATTTTATTTTTCCTGTTGAAGGCTAAAATATCAACAATATTGTTAGTTATATAAATGTATATAGCTCAACACCTTTTTCAAATACATTAATATGTTAAACATAAACAAGTTTATACAAGGAAATAAAAAATGGCGAGTTTTCTTGTATTAATTTACAAAAAAACAAATTTTTAAATTAAAAAGTAAAGTCGATATTGATAAATTTATTGTAAAAAAATCTAATATTTGAGTTAAGTAGACTATTTAAAAATAAAATTATTGGTGATTAGCAATGCAAATTAGCTAATTGATAAAAAAACATGCAAAAATGGTTAACAATATTTTATTAATTTATAGTTAGTTCTTTTGTTAAAAGTTTTTATAAAATTGAGTTTGTTATTTAAAATAAATGAGTCTGTTTTCAGTAGCAAAAATTTTTTAATTATGTATAAATATAAAAATTATCATTTTAAAATTTTGTGTTAATGCGTTGTTTTTTGTTTATTAGTGAATTTTTTGATTTTATAAGTCAGATAGATGATATTTATCATTTTAAACTAGTAGTTGAAATGCCTATAGAGTGCTAAATTTAAATAGCAATTAAATTAGAATGATTAGTAAATAATAAAAAAGAGTGGTAACTTATTATATTTAAACAATAAAATAGTAAATTTATTATCACATAAAAACTATGTTATGCTGAATTTCGTGGTTAACTATATTTTATGTTTCAATCAGATATTGAGTTATGGTAGTAAATGTAATTTTACTAAATCATTAGCAAATTCAAAGCAATTATTTAATAAAAATATTCAATAGTAGTTTTATATATTGACCAGGCTTAAACCTCTTATGGTTTTATATGAAAAATATAGCAATGCTCAGCCTAAGGGTTAGAAACCCTATTTATTTAAATAAGAATTTTTTGTTTATACTAGCATTAATCTTATCAGCACATATCTATAGTGAAACAGATAATGGCGGAGTAATTCATTTTTATGGCGCTATCACTGCACATGCTTATCAAAATATTGTAAATGATAATATGTTAGAAACGAATTATTGGCATAAATCTAGCGAAGTGGTAACGCGTGAAGTATGTAAGAATTTATTAATAAAACAGCGGCAAAAATCACTCGCTAAATATGCTAAAACTCGTTTTTTATGGGTTAATAAAACAAACAGCAGGGCATGCTGGAAATTAGCTATTTTTGATTTTATTTTCAAGTTAATCACTTTTTTTATTAATATTACTGCTCTTTAATTAAGAGCAGCCATTGTTTAAATTTTATCCATTTTAGTCACAACGCCCCATATAACGGCGCTCTGCAATGTGGATGCGAATTTTTTCGCCGATTGATAATTATTCGGGAACTGGTATTATTAGCCCAGTTGCCATCTTGGCAGGTTTTGTTCTTGCATTGGCTGATGCCCCTTTAATACTCGGTGCTGTTTCTACAATGAACATATCAACAGTTTGAGGAAGTTGTAATGCAATAGCTTGGTTATTTATTACTAAAACTTGCAAACCAGGGATCCCTGAGTCAGTAAAGAATAAAAGTTCTTCTTCTATATCTGTTTTTTTAAAATTGTAGAGAGTGAAATCTTCATTATCCATAAATATATATTCATCAGCATCAACATAAGAAAAACTTACTGCCCGATGAGTTAAGTGGATTGTTTCAAGATTATCATCGCCTTTAAAACGTTCTTCAACTTTTTGTCCGGTTTTAATATCAGTAAAACGCATTTTGTAGAGGGTGCTGGCGCCTCGTGCACTTGGTGTTTGAATATCAATATCTTTTACTAATAGCAACTTGCCATTTAAGTTTACTGCATAGCCTCGTTTTATTTCATTGGCTTTAGCCATATGAATTCCTTTCATTAGGTAATAATAATTTTAATTTTATTATAAAATTGCCTGCAATTAGAATACAAAGTAATGCTTAGTTCCCATTTGCCTCATGACAACTAGGATCACCTAGTATGAGGCGTTGGAATTAATCTAAGCAAGGGTGATACTATTTATAAACTGGCAAAATATCAAATAGTGCTAATATATGAATAACTGCGTTAATCAAACCAAATAGGATGACAAAATAAATTAATAGATCACCGCCAGGCGCATGATAGGCTGCTTGCGGGAATTTTTTGCGACTAGCTTTAGCCATCATTGCCGGCACAATTACTGCCCATATAGTTGCTGCTAGGCCAGCAAAACCAATGGCATGAATAAAACCATCAGGATAATATAAAGCAAAAAGGGTAGGTGGAATGAAGGTTATCAAGGCGGATTTTAAACGGCCTCGATTATTATCTTTAAATTTGAAAAAATCGGCAATGAAATCAAACAGTCCAAGTGTAACGCCTAAAAAAGAGCTCGCAAGTGCCATGTAAGAAAACAGATTTAAACACTGTTTTACAATATTGTTATTGATGCTGTGATTCATTTGTTTTAATAGCGAGTCAACATTACCACCTTCAGTCATAATTTGTTTAAAGGCTGTACGAGATATATTACCTTGAATAGCATACTGCCATAAGATATAAATGACTAAAGCAATAAGGGTACCATATAACAA
Source organism: Arsenophonus endosymbiont of Apis mellifera (assembly GCF_903968575.1). Lineage (NCBI taxonomy): Bacteria > Pseudomonadati > Pseudomonadota > Gammaproteobacteria > Enterobacterales > Morganellaceae > Arsenophonus > Arsenophonus endosymbiont of Apis mellifera. The sequence continues at coordinate 25,183 of NZ_CAJCFU010000066.1, forward strand.
ACTCCGAACAACTGCTTTGCTTTCCTTATGGTAATATTTTACTAAACCAGGCACATTACCATGGAAGCCAAAAGAGGTTAGTAAGTAAGGTAAAGCAATAAATGCATAAGGTAAATAATCCGTATCCAGACTATTTTTATTGAATAAGATAGTAGATGAAACGCTATTAAACATGCCACTCACTGACATAATAAAAGTAATAACCATTCCACCAATCAAAATCGTACTTAGACGGTCAACGGCTTTAGTCGATAGCCAAACTACAAAAGCAATCAATAAGCTAAACAATAAACCGGCAACAGGATGATTTATTGGTATGAACTGATTAAGATTATGCGTAATGATCGATCCACCAGCTGAAATATAAGCATAAGTTAATATATAAAGAACAAATGTAATTGAAATGCTATTTAGTAAATTCCAGCGGGCGCCAAGTAAGTCTTTTACCATGGTATGAAAGCTGGCACCGCAAGGATAATTCATGTTGGCTTCTAGGATCATTAAACCAGAAAAAAACATACATGCCCAAGTATAAACTAATAAAATAATTGAACCTGTAAACCAGACGCCAGAAGTAACAATAGGAATAGAAAACATACCGGCACCTACAGTTGTGCCTGCAATGATCATGGCACCACCAAGTAAGGGAGGGCGTTTAAATTTTTGAATTACATCACTAGCCATTATTGCCTCTGATATTATTGCTTTTATGTACTAGCTCGATGATACACGATGAGTGATATTTAAGTAAATTAATATTTATTTCAATTTATAAAAAATTGTTTTTAACCTTAGTTTTAGAATGTTGTACTTGGTCGGTTTTTGGTGTTGATAAATTAATCAATGGGTTTTTGCTAAGTTATTGATCTATTGTTATTTACAGCTTGATAAAGAATAGCCTAGTGAGTTGAGGATTAAACAGATAGAAATGCAATATTGATTTATTATCTTACAATTTTAACTCACCATAATAACCATATATTATGGCTGGTTACAGATAAAAATTAACCATAATAGATAAATTTTCACCTATTTTCAGAACGATTGATTTGATGAAGGTTAGTTATTGTTGTGATTTTAACCAGGCAATTTCTTGAGACCAGATCTCCGGATTGATGGTTTCAAGAATCAAAGGTATATTATTGAAGCGGTTATCCTTCATAATATAACTAAAAGCGCTGTAACCGATATTACCTTGGCCTAGGCTTTGGTGGCGATCAATATGACTGGCAAATTGGCTTTTGGCATCATTTAAATGCATGGCTCGTAGATATTGAAAACCGACAATTTTATTAAATTGGGCAAAAGTATTATCGCAAGCTTCTTTTGTTCTTAAGTCATAACCTGCCGCAAAAGCATGACAGGTATCCAAACAAACACCCACTCGCTGTTTATCTTCAATATCTTCAATTATCGCTGCCAAATGCTCAAATTTAAATCCTAAATTGGAGCCTTGACCGGCAGTATTTTCAATTACAGCAATAACATTTTTAGTTTGCGCTAAAGTAATATTGATTGATTCAGCTATACGGGCAAGACATACATCGACGGTAATTTTATTCAGATGACTGCCAGGATGAAAATTGAGCAAAGTAATACCTAATTGCTCACAACGTTGCATTTCATCCAGGAAAGCGGCCCGTGATTTTTTCAGTGCTTCAGTTTCCGGATGGCCTAAATTAATAAGATAACTATCGTGTGGCAGTATTTGCTGTTTGCCAAAACCATATTTCTCACAATTGAGTTTGAATTGTTCAACTGTTTCCGGTTTTAAAGGTGGAGCTTGCCATTGACGCTGGTTTTTAGTGAAAAGAGCAAAGGCAGTGGCATTGATTTCGTGAGCACGGAGTACTGCTTGATCAACACCGCCAGCAGCGCTGACATGGGCTCCAACAAATTTCATTTTTTTCTCCTGATTTTATTTTAATTATGACACTTTTGGCTTAAAAATGAAATGTATAGCGTTAAGTCATTTCGGCCATAAGAATTTCTGTTTGCTAGCTGCAGGGGATAAAAAACAAAATTCTATCGAATGTTATTGAAAAAACGATTGCATCAAACAATTTATAAATAAGCCACCGATAGTTAGCCAGCCAAAAAGGCAGATAGCCATAACTAGTGGTTTGATCCTAGCTTGTCGAACCACACTAATATGGGTAGTTAATCCAAGTGCAGCCATTGCCATAGATAATAGAATAGTATCAAGAGTAATAATGGATTGAACTAAAATTTGTGGCAATAAATGAAAAGAGTTTATGTACGCAATGATAATAAAAAATATTGCAAACCAAGGGATCACAATAGTGGGTTTTGATTGGGATAAATTGCTGGTTATCATTTTGCGATTTAGATAACTTGATAATATCAATAAAAATGGTGCTAACATCATAACGCGGATCATTTTACTGATCACTGCACTATTTTCAGCTTCAGGGCTAATTGCATGGCCAGCAGCAACTACTTGAGCGACTTCATGCACAGTAGAGCCAATAAAGATACCAAACTGAGCCAGATCAAGTGAAAACCAGTGATAAATTTGATTTAAATGGTAAAACCACGGATAGACAAAAATAGCCAAGGTACCAAAAATAACTACAGTTGCAACTGCAATTGTCACTTTATCAGCCGATGTTTTAATGACAGATTCTGTTGCTAAAACTGCAGCGGCGCCACAAATGCTACTACCGGCTCCAATCAATATGGTCGTCTGACTATCCAACCTCAAAAAATATTTACCGATCAACAGTGCAATTAAAAATGTGGAAGTTAGCATAATCAGATCAATCATAATACCAATCGTACCAACCTCCATAATCTGTTGAAACGTCAATCGAAAACCGTACAAAATAATCCCTGTTCTTAATAAATAATGTTTAGCGAATTTGATCCCTTCGGTACGAGAGGGTTTTACGACAAAATAAATGGTATTTCCAACCACAATGCCCAACAGAATTGCCAGGCTTAAAGGACTTAATCCGATATTTGCAAACCATTCTTTATTACCAAGATAAACGGCAATAGTAGTTACAAACCCTGTCAATAGTAATCCAGGTATATATTTAAAATTTTTATGTTTTATTTGTGTTGTCATAATTGTTTTAACCATTGGTTTATGCAATCTGCACAATTTTATTCTGTTCTAAGCATATATCATTACAATATATCTTGAAAATAGATAGTTTTTCTATTATTTATTAGAAAAAGTGGTAAATTGATGGTTAGCTAGATTATTATGGTAGTCTGATTTATATGGTTAATTAATAAAGTGAGCATGGTTATGCGAATTACTTTTAGACAACTTGAAGTTTTTATTGAAATTTTTCAATGTGGCTCAACAATTCAGGCTGCTCAATCATTGGCATTATCACAATCAGCAGTAAGTGCTGCTTTAACAGATTTGGAATCTCAACTTGAAGTACAGTTATTTGATCGCGTTGGTAAACGTTTAGTAACTAATGAATATGGTCGGTTATTATATCCAAAAGTATTAGCATTACTTGAACAGGCAACTGAAGTTGAACAAATTGCCAAAAATGGATTAGCAGCGGTAAAAGTGGCGGCAAGTACCACGATTGGTAATTATATATTGCCAGGGAAATTGGTCCATTATCGTCATGATAATCCCACTATTCCGTTTGAATTAACGATAAATAATACTGCGGAAGTGATCAAAGCAGTACTCGAATTCAAGGTTGATTTAGGTTTAATTGAAGGAAGCTGTTATGAAACAGAATTGATTACTATACCATGGAAAAAAGACCAGTTGGTGGTATTTTGTTCGCCGAATAACCCACTGGTAGGCCGTCAATTAAAACAACATGAACTCGAAAATGAGAATTGGATTTTGCGTGAAAGCGGTTCTGGAACCCGTAATATTGTTGATCAACTATTATTGAGTAAACTAAGCCAGTGCAATATTTTAATTGAATTTAATAATTCTGAAGCCATTAAGCATGCTGTTATAAATGGTATGGGAATAAGTTGTTTATCTTATCTTACAATAGAGGAACAATTAAAGAATGGTTCATTGGTCGCGTTAAATATTGATGAACTCGAACTTTCACGGACATTATATTTAATTCATCATCAAAATAAACATTTATCTAAGGCGTTATTACTTTTGTTAGAATATTTTCAATGAAATTTTAATAATAAGATCCTGCGCAAAACTAATAATTTTCCGTCAATTATGAAGGTATCTTATAACTGGGAATAGTTGCTTATTCCTGGTAACTCTATCTGTTACAATCACTGATGTTAAGATCCACGTTGAATAAAAGGTCATTAATGTCAGAACAATCTACCCAGACATCACCGGGCGCTACAACAAAATTGCGTCGAGAACTAAAAGCACGTCATTTGACGATGATAGCTATCGGCGGCTCTATTGGTACCGGATTATTTGTTGCTTCCGGCGCAACGGTAGCGCAAGCGGGGCCAGGTGGTGCTTTATTATCTTATATTATTATTGGTTTAATGGTTTATTTTTTAATGACCAGTTTAGGTGAGCTAGCAGCTTATTTACCCGTTTCCGGCTCTTTCTCTACTTATGGTTCACGATATGTCGATGAAGGCTTTGGTTTCGCTCTTGGCTGGAACTATTGGTATAACTGGGCGGTCACTATAGCTGTTGACTTAGTTGCTGCGCAACTAGTTATGGGATATTGGTTTCCTGCAATTGATGGTTGGATTTGGAGCGCGATTTTTCTGTTTATCATTTTTATGCTTAATTATATCTCTGTGAAAGGATTTGGTGAGGCAGAATATTGGTTTTCGTTAATTAAAGTCATTACCGTCATTATTTTTATTGCGATTGGCGTATTGATGATTATTGGTATTTTCCGCGGGGCAGAAAATGCTGGCTGGCATAATTGGCAGATTGGGGAAGCACCTTTTGTCGGTGGATTTTCGGCAATGATTGGGGTTGCTATGATCGTCGGTTTTTCTTTTCAGGGTACGGAATTAATTGGTATTGCTGCTGGCGAATCTAAAGATCCGGGTAAAAATATTCCTAAAGCGGTACGTCAAGTATTTTGGCGGATTTTGTTATTTTATGTTTTTGCTATATTGGTGATCAGTTTAATTATCCCATATATGGATCCACGCTTGTTGCGTAATGATGTCAGTGACATTAGTGTCAGTCCTTTTACCTTGGTTTTTGAAAATGCAGGATTATTATCGGCTGCTGCTGTCATGAATGCGGTCATTTTAACGGCAGTATTATCCGCCGGTAATTCAGGTATGTACGCTTCTACCCGCATGTTATATACCCTGGCTAAAGAAGGAAAGGCGCCAAAAATCTTTTCACGCTTATCACCGGGAGGAGTTCCTCGTTATGCTTTAATTGCGACTACCGTTGTGGCAGCACTCTGTTTTTTAAGTTCAATGTTTGGTAATCAGGTTGTTTACTTATGGTTATTGAATACTTCAGGTATGACCGGATTTATTGCTTGGTTAGGGATTGCTATCAGCCATTATCGTTTTCGTAAAGGTTATATGTTACAAGGCTATGATTTGAATAAATTGCCTTATCGTTCAAGCTTTTTTCCAATTGGACCTATTTTTGCTTTTGTTCTCTGTTTAGTCATTACATTAGGCCAAAATTATCAGGCATTTTTAGTTGATAAGATTGATTGGTATGGTGTGATTGCTACCTATATTGGTATTCCTCTATTCCTTGCTATATGGTTTGGTTATAAACTGATCAAGAAAACGCATTTTGTTCACTACCAACAGATGAATTTTCCTGAGTATGATCAAAATCTAAACAAGTAATTGTCAATAATCCTCTCGATTTTCTATAAAGACACACGTATTTTATGCGTGTGTCGAGCGTTAATTTTTTACCTAGGTCAAAGAATAAATAAAAAAAAGTAACGTTAGTAATAATCGTATTGATAATAATTATTATTTGCTTTATTGTTACGCGCAAATCGGATCAGTTGAATGGAGAGGCAATCAAGTGAAGTTTGCGTGCAGTTTTATTACCAAGAGCGTTAATAGTTGTTTATTAGCGGGTATAACGTTAATGACATCGTTTGCAGCATGGTCAGTAACGGTTACTGATATAGCGGGTCGCACTGTTCAGGTACCAGATAAAGTAAATCGTATTCTGTTGGGAGAAGGGCGCTTATTTCATGCGATTGCTTTACTGGAAGGAAAAAAACCTTTAGCGCGCATTGTTGGTTGGCAAGGTGATTTTCGTAAACTTGATCCGCAATCTTATGCTGTTTATAAAGCCAAGTTTCCAGAAATTGAAAAAATTCCCTTAATTGGTAATACCAGTGCCGAAAGTGTTAGTGCGGAGAAAGTATTAACACTAAATCCTGATATTGCTATTTTTGGCCTATCTGGCCACGGCCCGGGCAAAAATAGTGAATTGGTCATGCAACTAGAAAAGGCTGGTGTGCCAGTTATTTTTGTTGATTTTCGTAGTGAGCCACTGAAAAATACTTTACCCAGTATTCGCTTATTGGGTAAGGCGTTGCAGCGAGAGCAACAGGCTGAAAAATACGCCAATTTCTATGAAAAAAATCTTAAGCTAGTAACGGATATTACTAATAAAATTCCTAACGATAAAAAACCGACTGTTTTTATTGAATTAAGAGCGGGTTCCTCCGAAGACTGCTGTGGTACAGCGGGAAATGGTAATATGGGCAATTTTATTGATCTAGCTGGTGGAATAAATATCGCTAAAAATGCGTTACCCGGACCATTAGGGATGATGAACCTTGAGAAAGTGATTGCTGATGATCCGGCAATTTATATTGCAAGTGGAGGCAAGATGCCTGGTAGCAAAGAATTAGGCGTACAATTAGGTGCCTTATCAACAGAAAAAGCAGCTATAACAAGTTTAACCAAAATAACTGAACGTAAAGGTATTAACACACTCTCAGCGATTAAAAATGGACGTAGCTATGCTATCTGGCACAATTTTTATAATTCGCCTTATAACGTTATTGCCACTCAAATTTTTGCTAAATGGTTCTACCCAGATAAATTTGCCGATCTGGATCCGCAAACTACGATGAAAGAGTTATATCATCAATTTTTAGCCATAGAACCAACGGGTGTTTACTGGGTTAGTCAAGACTCATTAAAAAGCAGGTAATTATTTGCATGAGTATGACGACTGAAACTATGTCAGCTTTTAGGCAGCAAGCTAACCATGATGGCATAAATATTAAAGCGCATTATCAATATATATTGAAACGTCGGATTATATTGATATCGTCAATTATTATGTTAATTATGCTGTCATTAGTAATTGATTTTACCTTGGGCCCATCAGGTCTTTCTTTAGCTAAGCTATGGCAAACGTTGATCTCACCTGCGAGTGTTGATATTGCTACACAAGTAATTGTTTGGGATATTCGCCTACCTTATGCATTAATGGCTGTTATGGTTGGTATGTCACTTGGACTTGCTGGTGCTGAAATGCAGACTATCTTAAATAATCCGCTAGCCAGCCCTTTTACATAAGGTGTTTCTAGTGCTGCCTCTTTTGGTGCCGCATTAGCGATTGTTTCTGGCATTGGCATTGCCGGTATCTCTGAACAATGGTTTATTTCTGTCAATGCTTTTATCTTTGCTTTACTAGCGGTATTAATGTTGGATGCGATCACTCGTTGGACACGCATTGCAACTTCCGGCGTGGTACTGTTTGGTATTGCATTAGTATTTAGCTTTAATGCATTAGTTTCGATAATGCAATTTATTGCCACTGAAGATACTCTGCAGGGATTGGTCTTTTGGACAATGGGGAGTTTGGCAAAGGCAACGTGGGCTAAGCTGGCAATTATGGCAGTCATTTTTGCAGTTATTTTTCCCATCTCCATGCTGAGTGCTTGGAAGTTAACTGCGTTACGTTTAGGGGAAGATCGCGCAATCAGTTTTGGTATAGATGTTCGTCGATTGCGTTTGGGGACATTATTAAGAATCAGTATGTTGGCAGCTTTATCCGTCGCTTTTGTCGGCCCTATCGCTTTTATTGGTTTAGTTGCTCCCCATATTGCTCGAATGATGTTTGGTGAAGATCATCGATTTTATTTACCAGCCAGTGCTTTAATTGGCGCTTTAGTACTATCGATGGCTTCGATTGCGTCAAAGAATATTATTCCCGGCGTCATTATACCTGTGGGTATTGTAACTTCATTGGTCGGAGTTCCTTTTTTCTTGAGTATGATCCTGCGTCATAGAGGAAATATTTAATGATAAATGGATTACAAATAAATCAATTTAATGCAGGTTATCCTAAATGTCCGGTGATCCAAAATTTGTTCACCGGTATTTTACCTAAAGGCAAAATTACTGTTTTGCTTGGGCCAAATGGTAGTGGCAAATCTACTCTATTACGTTCTTTGGCTGGATTAAATAGCGCAGCAGGCCAGTTATGGTTAAATGGCCTGGATCTGATGACGATGAATTTTGCTCAACGCGCTAAACAAGTTGTTTATTTGCCCCAATCATTACCGGCTGGTGTTCATTTACATGTGCTGGAATCAATTATTGTTGCCCAACGTGCTGCTGGCGGAGAGTGCCATCAAATCTGCCAATTAGAGGTGATGAAACTGCTACGGCAATTAGGCATAGAGCATCTGGCCTTGTGTTATTTAGATCAGTTATCAGGTGGACAAAAACAGCTAGTGGGTTTAGCCCAATCCCTTATTCGGCAACCAAAGCTATTGTTACTTGATGAACCATTGAGTGCGCTGGATTTAAATTATCAATTTCATGTTATGGATCTAGTGGCTAAAGAAACTAAGCGCAGAGATACTATTACTATTGTTGTTGTGCACGATATTAATATTGCCTTAAGACATGGTGAACATATATTAATGTTAAAAGAAGGTTGTTTGGTTGCAGAAGGTTCGGCTGAAGAAGTTATTACAGCTGAAAATTTGGCTAATGTTTATGGTGTCGTTGGACGCATTGAGCACTGTTCACAAGGGGTTCCTCAAGTATTAATCGATGGATTAGTTGCCAATTTATTCTAATTGAAATCTCAAATTAGGTTGTGCTTTTCGAGTGAAATAAAAAATTAATAAAAAAAGACCGGGAAAATTAATTTCACTGGCATCTGAGCTTATGTTGATTTTCTGACTAATAAATAATCCTGCTATTTCTTGGAGAATAGGGAATGAATTTTTTTAATAAAAATAAATTAACATTAATAATTATCGCGTTTATTTCTGCGGCCGGTTATGCTGCTGAAGATAGTGACACCATTATTGTTACTACCGCATCTGGCTTTCAGCAGAAAATTGAAGATGCGCCTGCATCTATATCAGTCATAGATCGAAAACAACTAGAAAATAAAGCTTACCGTGACGTAACAGATGCATTAAAGGATCTGCCTGGCGTCCAAGTAATAGGGGGTGCAAGTAGCACCGATATAAGCATTCGAGGTATGCCAGCCAAGTACACCATGATTTTAGTTGATGGCAAACGGGTAGATACTCGTAATACTCGACCCAATAGTGATGGTTCTGGTATAGAACAAGGTTGGCTACCGCCATTGGTTGCGATTGAACGTATTGAAGTGGTGCGTGGGTCGATGTCTTCACTTTATGGTTCAGATGCCATGGGAGGAGTGATCAACATCATTACGCGTAAAATAGGTAAAAATTGGTATGGTAGTTTGCGGGCGGATGCAACTATTGCTGAACGTAGTAATTCGGGCAATGCGGGTCAGGGTAGTTTTTATCTGGCTGGCCCATTAATTGACGGTGTGTTGGGAGTGAAAGCGAATGGTCTTTATTCCCAGCGTAATGAAGATAAATTTGTGGGTGGTTATAAGAAACAACTAATGGGTAACGCTGGGGTAACATTTTCATTCACCCCCGATGAGCAAAATAATTTTGATCTGGATTTAAAGCACGATGAACAGCAACGTGACTCGACAATTGGTAAAACCCGAGCTTGCACAAAACGATCATGTGAAGATGATAATACTACTTATCGACGTAATAACTATGCATTGACGCACAATGGTAATTATCAATGGGGTTCAATGGATACATTTATCCAACGTGATGAATCAGACAACCCTGGTAGAAATATGCAATATAATGATAACCTACTCAAAAACCAGACAGTATTTGATTTAGATTCACATAAGCTCAGTATTGGTGGCCAATATCGTTATGAAGATTTACATGACCAAGGTAATCAATTACCGACAGCGGCCAATTTTAATAAATTAACCCGCTGGAGTTGGGCACTATTTAGCGAAGATGAATGGACTATTACTAATGACTTCAGCTTAACCGCCGGCATTCGAATGGATAAAGATGAGAATTTCGGTTCACATTGGACTCCTCGCTTATATGGTGTTTGGCATATCAATGATCAATGGATAGTTAAAGGTGGTGTTTCGACCGGCTATCGTTCACCTGATTTACGCCAAGTCGCGCCTAACTGGGGCCAAATAAGTGGTGGGCAAACGAGTAAAGGGATCATTCTTGGCAATCCTAACCTAAAACCGGAAAAGAGTATTGGTCAGGAAATTGGTTTATTATGGAATAATCAGGATAATCTGAATATTGGTGTAACGATTTTTAATACTGATTTTAAAGATAAAATTATGGAATACCGTCTTTGTGGCGATAAATTAGCGGCTTGTAGTAATGCGATTATTCCCGATGGTAGTCAATATGATTTTATTAGTACCCGTGATAATGTTGATAAGGCTAACTTGCGGGGTATTGAGGCAACATTTAATTGGCAAATTGAGGATAATTTATCACTAGCAGCCAATTATACCTATTCAGATTCTGAACAACTAAGTGGCAATTATAAGGGGCAAGCCTTTAGTCAGACCCCAAAACATATGGCAAATGCATCGTTAAGCTGGCAGGCAATAAGTGAATTAGAAGCTTGGACACGAATAAATTTCCGTGGCAGAACAAATCAATATCTTTCTCGCTCATCAATGGCCAATCAATTACCTTCTTATACCTTTATTGATATGGGAATAAACTATGCGCTAAGTAAAAATCTCTCTTTATTAGCTGGGGTTTATAATATTTTAGATAGACGGTTAGTGGATAACGATAACAACGCCTTATTAGACGGTCGTCGCTATAATTTAGGATTAAATTATAACTTTTAAAATCATTTTGAGTAAAAAAGTTAGCTAGCTATACTCATCCTAAGAGTTAGCTAAATTTTTAATAAAAATTAAAAAAATATTGCTATTTCATATGATGAAGGGCAGAATGCGCCATCAGAAATAACTGATGCTCATTAATTGCATCGGTTATTTTTTTATTTTAAGCTGATTTCTTTAATTTTATATGAGGCCGGAAACCTGGCCGGGGTTGATACCACTGTTAGAAAAAACGCGTAGTCAAACTAGAGCAGGCTACCGTCGTGAGGAATGCTATTATGGCGCAATTATCTATTTTTGCACCTGTGCCAATCGGTCATGGTTGCTGTATTATTAATGACTACGGAGCGTTCAGCTTCGAAAATACTTTATTCTCTCATTTCTCTTTTTTCTCAGCCTATAGGCGTGAGCGAACTCTTCCTTATAACTATCGATTAAGTCATAATATCAAGACAAAATCGGAAGTTGTGGGAGGTTTTGCCCATGTCAAATAATATCTCATTAGCTCTCAGTAAAGAACCGACCGAGATAAATAATCGTGCTCAACTGGTTAAGACATTAACTTTAATCCAGGTTGTCATGATGGGGTTGGCTTATTTGCAGCCAATGACGGTTTTTGACACTTTTGGTTTAGTGTCATTAAAAACTGATGGGCATGTTCCCTCTTCTTATATTATTGCTTTGATTGCTATTCTTTTTACCGCATTGAGTTATGGTAAATTGGTAAAACGGTTTCCTTCCGCCGGATCGGCTTATACCTATGCGCAAAAATCTATGAATTCACATATAGGTTTCATGGTGGGATGGTCATCTTTGCTTGATTACTTATTCATGCCGATGATTAATATATTGTTAGCTAAAATTTATCTTGAAGCCATTTTCCCGGGCATTGCTCCCTGGATTTTTGTTGTCGGATTAGTTTTATTGATGACTATTTTTAATCTGCGCGGTATCAATTTAGTCGCAAATTTAAATACGATTATCGTTATTATTCAAATCGCTGTCATGCTCGTTTTTTTAGCGGTTCTGATCCATGGATTATCTAAAGGCGAAGGTTCTGGCCAGATTTGGTCATGGAGACCTTTCACCTCTGAACAGGCACATTTAATTCCAATGATCACCGGGGCGACGATTTTATGTTTTTCATTTCTCGGTTTTGATGGCATCAGTTCACTATCGGAAGAAACACCAAATGCAGGAAAAGTGATCCCAAAAGCAATTTTTTTGACGGCATTGATTGGTGGTTTGATTTTTATTGGCGTTTCTTATTTTTTACAGATGTATTTTCCTGATGTTTCGCATTTTAAAAAACCTGACGAATCACAACCGGAAATTATGTTATATGTTGCTGGTGCTCTATTTCAGTCTATTATTTTGGTTTTTTCTTGTGCAACCGTCTTAGCTTCAGGCATGGCTGCCCATGCCGGTGTTTCGCGTCTCATGTATGTTATGGGCAGAGATGGTGTTTTTCCTGAGCGTTTTTTTGGTTATGTTCATCCTACCTGGCGAACACCTGCTTTTAATGTCATTTTAGTTGGCATATTGGCGTTAACAGCAATTTGGTTTGATATGGAAATTGCGACAGCGTTGATTAATTTTGGGGCATTAATTGCATTTACTTTTGTTAATCTTTCGGTTATTTCACAATTTTATTTTAGAGAGCGTCGTTGCCATACTTGGCAGGATAAGTTTAATTACTTAATTTTACCTATTATGGGCGCTTTAACCGTATCTGTGCTTTGGATTAATTTAGAGAAAACTTCCATGTTGTTGGGGATGGTATGGGCGGCGGTTGGCATTTTTTATATGGCAATTATTACTCGCCGTTTTCGTCGGCCATTACCACAAATGAATGACGTTTAGTGATCGCAAAAATTAACGCTATTAACAGTTTATCCGCAGCAAAGGTCAATTATTTGGCCTTTGCTACGTTAGGCTACCATGCTTTTGTATTGTATAAACATAAACGAAATTAACTGGCGATCTGATTGGCATAATCTACCAGCGCTTTTAGTTGCTGGCACTTTTGTTTATTTTCATGATGTTCGGCAAATAATTGCTCGATAGTTTGCAGATATTGGGTTATTTTCTCGCTAGTTAATCTATCGCGGCGATGGTGTAACCAGGCAAGCTGTTCTTGTTCTGTCAGTGTGGCCGGATAGTTCCTGGCACGGTAACGAAAAAATAATTGGCTCATGCGTGGATCGTCAAATTTGAGATCTAATGCAGGTAAATTTTGTGGTAAAGTTTGACGGATAATGGCCATTGTTGAGCGATCATTATCACTAAAGAAACCGGAATATAGCATAGCATCTACATCAGTTGCGCTAGGAAAAGGTTGCGCCTCAGTAAATAGCCGAATAACTTTATCTCGCACTTCACTATGTTGTCGCAATATGGCTAAATTATTCTGACAAACATCCAGATCAAGAGCTATGCGCTGAGCATCTGCTGTCCGCAGGGTGTTGGCAGGGGCCAAAATGGGACATTTATTAATATGTATCAGTTTGATAGGAATGGCTAATTCACCGGCTAACTCGGCCTTAGGCGTATATAAACGTTGCCTGAGTGTATCACTATCTAATGTTAGCAGTGGACTAATATCTGCGGCCAGATCACAGGCAATAATCGCATTACGGTTTTCGGGATGCCAAGCGAGTGGGGCAATTAGACTGGTATTGGCTCGTATTGCACCAAACATGCCAGAAACATGAACTAGCGGGGTCATTGCAATAATATCAATCAATTGCTTAACTTCATTTTTATTTCTTAATTGAAAGAAGTAATCAAACATTTTCGGCTGTGCTTGCTTAATTAATTTTGCCATTTCGATAGTCGCATAAACATCCGCTGTTGCATCATGCGCATTGGCATGCTCAATACCGTTTGCAACGGTTAAATGTTCTAGTTTAAAACTGGGGAGTCCCTCGTCATTGCTAGGCCAATTAATACCATCAGGACGTAATGCATAGCAGGCCCGTAACACATCTAGTAAATCCCAACGTGAATTACCTTGCTGCCAGCTATAAGCATATGGATCATAAAAATTACGATAGAAGATATGGCGAGTGACTTCATCATCAAAACGAATATTGTTGTAACCGAGAATACAACTATTAGCTATGCTAAATATTTCATGAATACGTTTAGCGAATTCTGCTTCATTTATGCCATGAGCTATTGCATATTGGGGGGTAATACCCGTGATCATTACTGCTTGAGGTTGAGGAAGATAATCATCGGCAGGAGCACAGTAAAAAATTTGTGGATCTTCGATAATGTTGAAATTTGAGTCAGTTCTGATACCAGCAAATTGTGCGGGTCGATCGAGAGCAGTATGCTGCCCAAAAGTTTCATAATCGTGAAACAGAAATGAGGATTTTTGCTTATTGGCCAAAATATTTTCCCATTTTTTATGTAGCGCAATATATTGTTTAATAATATTAAAATATTCTAATCTGACAATGAATGTTTTTTTACTCTACACGTTAACTTATTTTTAATTACTCATGGGTGACTAAATCAAAGATAAGTTTTACGCTTTAAATTATCCGCAATAATCTGAATAAATAATTGAACTGAATATCCTCATGATGTAATCAATTATTGTTGTATTGGCGTTAATTTTGAAGATTTTACTTATTTGTATTTATTGGGTTAATTTAATTTGGGTTGTTAATAACACAAAATTAATAAAAGCAAAAGAGAGAATTTATTATTAACGCCAGGATAATAAAACAGAGTAAAAATGCTAGAAATTAGCTTGTTTCAATCAGTTAATCGCCGTATCGTGTAGTTTGTTATTCATAATGCATATGTTTTATTGAAAGGTATAAGAAATGACAAGTAAAAATAAGCAGTCATTCCAAAATGTACTGGAGTTTGTGCGTATGTTTCGTCGTAAAAATAAGATCAAACGTGAATTAGCAGATAATGAAAAAAAAATTCGTGATAATCAGAAGCGAGTTCTACTGTTAGATAATTTAAGTGAATATATTAAAGAAGGCATGACCATTGAAGAGATCAGAGCAATAATCGCTAATATGCGTAGCGATTATGAAGATCGTATCGATGATTATAATATTAAGAACGCCGAATTATCAAAAGAGCGGCGAGAGTTAACCCAAAAATTAAAAACCGGCCCTGATAGCGACAGCCAATAATACGGGTAAAAAACTTTATTAACCCCCTGTGACACTATTTTACTACAGGGGGTTGGTAATGGTTATTTGATATTTAAACTTAAATTTGGAGCTATTACTGTTTAGATCTGTTGATAAGTTAGCTTATTTTCAGCAATATTAGACAGCTCTTCTATAGCAATATCTTGCCATGTAACCTAGCCTATTTGGTGGAGTTAAATCCGTTGGTGATTACCTGTAGTAGGTAAATCAAGTAGCTCACTAGGCCGAAGAATAGTGTAATTTAATGAACTGGTTTTTTAGGTAGCTCTCTATCATCGATTTATGGGCGAATTACAGACCGAAAAGCGCTTTAGATGAAAGATATTTCCATCCATCACCACAGCCGACAAAGGTCACGAGTAATAATCGTTTAAAATTTAACATTTCGGCCGATTTGATAATATTAAGATTGCCGATTAGGTAGTTATTACTACCAAGAGTACTAAATATAATACTGTTATTAGGAATATTAGCAAAAATATTTTTTATGTCGTTATATTGGCAAGCATCTCCAACAATGAATTGCGCGCCAATCTTTGTTAGTCGTGTTTTATATTTTACATTACGAATAAAAGAGATCACTTAATGACCTTGCTGAGGACCATATTATACGAGAAGATAACCCATCCCTTTGCCTGCGCCAAAAACAATCCATTGAGACATATATATTCTACTAAAAGGACTTTGATATAAAAGGTGCTTAAGTGAGTTTTAATTAAAATTCAGAATAAAAAATGCCCTAATTCGGGCATTTTTTTATTGATCATCATTTGGGTTTAAACATTTTGGATGTAGCAACATTGGTTGCTACATGACCGCCAGCACCATTTTTGCCATGGAAAGTTATTGTAGGTCGTACATAAGCTTTAATTTCCAAATAGCTTTCAGTAATTTCAGGCGCCGGTGCCTTTGTGGTAGGGGCAGAGGAAAAACCGGTTTTTTTGCCTGTTTTTAACGTGGTAATTCTTTCCTTACGATGATTGGTTTTTTTTGCAATGACATCAGTCACAGAAGATATATTTGGCTGAACATGGCTACAATTTTCATCCGATAAGATGGCTATTTTTTCCTGACTCATTTCTTGGACTGAATGTTCATCTTTATTAATTCCATCGGCTATGAAAAATTCATCATTAACAGATAGACTATTTTGTCGCTGCTCATCAGCTGCTGCACCACTTTGTACTTGCTTTTCTACCATTACATTAAGACTGTTTTCAGACATCACTTTGGCTTCAGTAAGTGGTTGACAAGCTTTTTCATTTTGTTCAGTAGCTTGATTCTTAATGGGAATAAGTAATATTTCAGCAAAGGGTAGAGACCTTTCTGTCGCCGTTGATTGGTCAGGCAAAAGCCATATTTCCGTTGATTGAATCGCTTCACTAATTGATGCTGTTTTTTCTTCTGTTTCAACCTTATCGATGATGTCATTACCATCAATTGGCTTAGCAGAAGATGCTGTTTTTTCACTAATTGTCATCATATTTTTGCTATTAGATGACATTTCATGCGATTCATTTAATTTAATCGGATACTGGATCCAGACTTTACCTGAAGATAATTCAGGAGAAGCAACGGCCATTTTTAATGGTACTAAGGATTTGTCCTGATTTTTATCACGATAGCGACGACGACGTTGTCCGCTAACGCGTAGGTGACGGGGAGAACGTCTTGATCGCCGCGGAATGATGGTGTCTTGTCGTTCATTAGCAGAATTGGTAGATGCTTCATGAGATTCAGCCTGTTCTGTCACATGCGGCATATTGATTGTTTTTTCTTTCGCTATCGATTCAGTTGGCATAATGGGTGCGGTAGTTAACAAAGCAGGCTCTGAGTCTGCACCATTTGTAATAGGCAACTTAATATCCTGATATTCTTTATCAATAGGTAGATTTTGTTGCTCTGCCACGCTATTGGTGATCCTCACCGATTGAACCAATTGACGCTGTTGACGGCGGAGCGGGACAACGACCGTTTTTTCCGTTTCAGTCTCTTTCTTATCTAGTGGCTGCGTTTTTGTCTCAAGTTGCTGTTGTCGTTTTTCATCCTGACGACGGCGACGTTCAGCTCGCTGTTCGCGACGCTGTTGTTGAGTTTCACGTGCAGCACTATCTTGAGTATCGTTAAAATGACTTTTCTGATTACGGCTCTTACGCGTTTGCGGATCATCAGTATTGCCATGATTTTGGCGGTTATCTATATTGTCGTTCTGTTCACGACGCTGAGTTGGCCGACGATTATTACGTCGTTCACTATTACGTCGTTTGTCATTAGCGTTTTTCGATTTTTTTACTGTTTCTGCAATAGGTGGTTGGGATTGAGTAAATAATTTTTTCAAGAAAGAGGTAATACGATTAAATAGACTTGTTGAAGTCTGCTTGTTGGTTGATTTCCTCTGTTTACTTGATTTGCCCTTAACAACCACGGCATTTTTTGTATCTGCTTGAGATTGGAGAGCAAAAGTAGAAATAGCCGGTTGTTCCGGTAGCTTTTTCTCACCGCCAGCATCATCTATTTGATTATTGGTTTCAGCTTCGTGATATTGCGCGAGATAGTAACTTAAGGCTGAAACTTCTTCACCTTTACGAATGCGAATTACATTGTAATGAGGTGATTGCATCTGATCGTTAGGAACAATAATGACACGTATATTATGTTGTCGACGCTCAATTTCAGTGACAGATTGACGTTTTTCATTCAGTAGATAAGATGCAATGGGTACCGGTACAATCGCGTGTACTTCATGGGTATTTTCTTTTAATGCTTCTTCTTCGATTAAACGTAAAATAGAGAGTGAAAGTGATTCATTGTCACGAATTGTTCCTGTACCGCTACAACGAGGGCAAACGTGATGACTGGATTCACCCAGTGATGGACTCAAACGTTGGCGTGACATTTCAAGCAGACCAAATCGTGATATCCGAGCGATTTGGATACGTGCTCGATCTTGGCGTACCGCTTCACGCAAACGGTTTTCGACTTCACGCTGATGGCGAACAGGTGTCATATCAATAAAATCGATAACAATCAGTCCACCTAAATCACGTAACCGTAATTGACGGGCAATTTCATCAGCAGCTTCTAAATTGGTGTTGAATGCGGTTTCTTCAATATCGCCACCACGGGTTGAACGTGATGAATTTATATCGATAGCAGTTAATGCCTCAGTGGTGTCGATAACCAGTGCACCACCCGACGGTAAACGAACCTCACGTTGAAAAGCGGACTCAATCTGTGACTCGATTTGATAATGGCTAAAAAGGGGAACATCTCCACTATAGTATTTAATTTTACTTGCAAAATCGCCACGACCAATCGCTTCAATATGATGGCGAGCCATGTCGACAATTTTCGCATTATCAATCAGGATTTCACCAATATCAGGGCGCAGGTAATCACGAAAGGCTCGTACAATGACGTTACTTTCTTGATGAATTAGGAAAGGCGCGGCTCGGTTTTCCGCTGCTTTTTTTATGGCTTGCCAATGCTTGAGACGATATTGTAGATCTTGTTGTAGCGCTTCCGCTGATTTTCCAACACCCGCAGTACGGACAATTAATCCCATCCCATCGGGTATCTCCAATGAGGATAATGCCTTTTTCAGTTCTGTGCGATCTTCACCCTCAATACGTCGTGATATTCCACCTGCACGAGGGTTATTTGGCATTAAAACAAGATAGCTGCCCGCTAAACTAATAAAAGTCGTTAGCGCAGCCCCTTTATTTCCTCGTTCTTCTTTATCAACCTGGATAATAACTTCCTGGCCTTCTTTTAAAACATCCTTTATGTTAGGGCGACCGTGAGGTTGATAATGACTAGGGAAATATTCACGAGCAATTTCTTTAATTGGGAGAAATCCATGCCTTTCTGATCCATAGTCAACGAATGCTGCTTCCAAACTAGGTTCTATACGGGTAATTTTGCCTTTGTAAATATTTGCTTTTTTTTGTTCGTGTCCGGGATTTTCAATATCTAGGTCATAAAGACGTTGCCCATCAACAAGAGCAACGCGCAACTCTTCTTGTTGAGTTGCGTTAATTAACATTCTTTTCATTATAAATACTCATTATTCTACTAAGTCAAAAAGTTGCGACTAAAAATGGTTACTGTTGACCGATGGTTTCGTGACTTTTACAAAATCGTCAACCTCGCGGTTGTCGGTTGTATTGAAACGCAATTTTTCGGTGAAGCTACGTTTAAATAAAATGCTGCATTCTTAAATTAGTACTGTTGCTGAATTTATTCGTTCAATGTACAGTTTAGCTAATCCAGTAAACCTTTGTTCACAATTCAATAATTTATTTTGATTTTACACACCGTCTTACACCATTGCTGCGTTTATGTGTCATCAAAATAAAATAGATAGATCTCAAATTACGCCAACGATTGTTTTAATAAACATTATGGCAACTGTCCATTATTCCATTGCTTATGGGTAGATATCAAGATAACTTTTGCGATTTATTGCTTTTTTATAGGGGAAAATGTGAAAAAAATGCATTTGACAAAGGAATTGACAATGTTTAAGAAAAAAAGGCGGAAACAAGGTATCATAATATTCGGTCACACTATTTACCAAACTTAAATGTTAACAAAATGTTGTAATAAAATAATGAAAATACAGAATCAGGTTCAATTTGTTACTATCAATAATGATGAAGCAGGGCAACGTATTGATAATTTTTTATTGACACGTTTAAAAGGCGTTCCTAAGAGTATGATTTACCGGATTATTCGTAAGGGTGAAGTAAGAATAAATAGTGGTAGAGTTAAACCTGAATATAAAATTCAAGCGGGCGATTTAATTAGGATACCGCCCGTTCGACAGGCAGAGAAACAGCAGAATGTTATTTCGGCTAAATTGGATAAAGTAGCCGCACTCACTGATTGTATAATTTACGAAGATGAACATTTGCTGGTTTTGAATAAACCTTCCGGTATGGCTGTTCATGGTGGTAGTGGGGTAAATTTTGGGGTTATTGAAGCTTTACGTGTATTACGTCCTGAAGCACGTTTTTTGGAACTTGTACATAGGTTAGATCGCGAAACATCAGGGGTTTTATTAATAGCTAAAAAACGTTCAGCGCTCAGGGCATTACATCAGCAGTTGCGTCTGAAACAGATGCAAAAACAGTATCTTGCGCTGGTAAAAGGACAATGGCCATCGCATATTAAAGTTATTCAGGCTCTTTTATTAAAAAATATTTTACAAAGTGGCGAACGGATAGTGAAAGTCGGCGCCGATGGTAAATATTCAGAAACCCATTTTAAAATTGAAGAACGTTTTTCTAATGCTACTTTAGTCAAAGCCAGTCCAATAACAGGGCGGACACATCAGATTAGGGTACACGCACAATATGCAAAGCATCCTATCGCCTGTGATAACCGTTATGGTGATCTCGATTTTGATCAACAGTTAATTATTACTGGTTTAAAACGACTTTTTTTGCATGCGAGTTCATTAATGTTTATCCATTCCGCCAGTGGGGAAAAATTAACTTTTAACGCCCCTCTAGACCAACAACTTAAAAGCTGTTTAGCAATATTACGTAAGCAATAGTGCATAGCTAATCAAATTAGCAAACCAGATTGAATTATCAACCGGTTTGCTTTTTGTATGCAGTGATATTATTAATTGAGAGGATTGATGCCGTGTGTGCGTAACATATTGATTAAACTAATTAAAGGTAACCCAATTAAAGTATTAGGATCCCGTCCCACCAGTTTTTCAAATAATGTAATGCCTAACCCTTCTGACATAAAGGCCCCCGCGCATTGGTAAGGTTGTTCTTTTAACAGATAATTTTCAATTTCCATATCATTTAAATGGCGAAAATGGACGGTGAAAAGTTCACATTTGGTGTTGAATTTTCCAGTTTCACTATCAAATAAGCAAAGGCCAGTATAGAAGGTGATTTTTTTACCAGAAGCTTGCTTAAGTTGTTTGAAGGCCGCAGTATGAGTTAATGGTTTTCCTATTATTTGATTTTCTAGCAGACCCACTTGGTCAGCACCTATTATTAAATGGGTTGGATATTTAATGGCTAATGATTTTGCTTTTTCAGTGGCTAAACGAGTGACGAGAGAAGTTGCTGATTCATTGATTAATGGGGTTTCATCAATATTTGCTGCATCGGCAGTAAAAGGTAAGCCTAACTTTTCCAGGAGCTGATAGCGTGAAGATGACATTGACGCCAATACAATTGATTTCATAAAATATCTAAAATGCATAGCTAAATGAGGTAAGACATTTTAAACTAAACAGAGCTTAAATAGCGAATATTTGATGGGAAAATAGGCAAAAGCTGCCATTTCCTTTGACTATGTCTCATTACAAAGATAATATGCGCGCCTTATGCAAAAGGTAAAATTACCCTTAACGATTGATGCGCTTCGCGCAGCACAAAAAAAATTGGATTATTCAGGATATTATTCACCTGAACAAGTTTTGCGTGTCGTAGGATCAGTAGTAAGTATAGATAGTGATGTAACTTGTGAACTGTCGTTTGCAATAGATAATCAACATTTAGTTGTCATAAAAGGTGATTCTGATGTTGATGTCACGTTAAAATGTGAACGTTGTGGTAAAAATTTTAACCATCATGTTCATGTCACTTATTGTTTTAGTCCTGTCATTGATGATGAGAGGATTGCGTTATTACCTAAAGAGTATGAGCCAATCACTGTTGATCAATTTGGTGAAATAGATTTGCTAGCAATGATTGAAGATGAAATAATCCTCTCTTTGCCGGTGATCCCGGTTCATAACTCTGAACGCTGTGAAGTGTCCGACGCGGATATGGTTTTTGGTGAGCTGCCTAACGAGGCAGAAAAGCCAAATCCCTTTGCCGTATTAGCTAGTTTAAAAAAAAGTACTTAAGGAGTAAGGTCAATGGCCGTACAACAAAATAAACCCACTCGTTCTAAACGTGGTATGCGTCGCTCACATGATGCATTGACAACTGCTGAAGTGTCAGTAGATAAAACTTCTGGTGAAAGCCATTTGCGTCATCATGTGACTGCTGATGGCTACTACCGTGGTCGCAAGGTTATTAATAAATAATTGTTGTGTTAATTATTAAACGATTAATGCCTTGGCTAATTTAATCTTAGCATTAGATGCGATGTGTGGGGACAAAGGTCCTCATATCATTGTGCCTGCTGCGTTGCAGGCACTTGCATCTAACCCACAGTTAAGATTATTACTGGTCGGTATTCCCGAAATTTTAAACCCACTGCTTGCAGATCAGCCTGCTGAGCTGCGTGATTGTTTGCAAATTATACCTGCAGAATATGCTATTGCTAATGATATCAAGCCGTTACAAGCAATTAGACAAAGTAAAGGCTCGTCAATGCGGATTGCGTTAGAATTAGTGAAGTCTGGTCAGGCTCAAGCATGTATTAGTGCTGGAAATACTGGTGTACTTATGGGGTTAGCAAAACTCATATTGAAAACCATACATGGTATTGAAAGGCCAGCGCTGACAACGATTTTGCCAAATCAAAAACATGGTAAAACCGTTGTACTTGATTTAGGCGCTAATGTTAACTGCCATAGCCAAATGCTAGTACAATTTGCCGTGATGGGCGCAGTAATGGCTGAAGAGATTGCTAATATAAGCAATCCACGCGTAGCGTTATTAAATATTGGTGAAGAGGAAAGTAAGGGCTTAGATAATATCCGCGA
Source organism: Arsenophonus endosymbiont of Apis mellifera (assembly GCF_903968575.1). Classification (NCBI taxonomy): domain Bacteria; kingdom Pseudomonadati; phylum Pseudomonadota; class Gammaproteobacteria; order Enterobacterales; family Morganellaceae; genus Arsenophonus; species Arsenophonus endosymbiont of Apis mellifera. The sequence goes on from NZ_CAJCFU010000066.1 coordinate 48,164, forward strand.
AGCCGCCTCAATATTAAAAGCAACGTCTTCTATAAATTATATTGGTTATGTAGAAGGTAATGAATTATTGACGGGTAAAACTGATGTATTCGTTTGTGACGGCTTCGCAGGTAATGTGACGTTGAAAACAATGGAAGGTGTAATACGCGTTATTTTATCTTTAGTAAAGTCTTCAACTACAGAAAATAAGATCTCATCGTGGCTGATGAAGTTGATTAAACCTTGGTTACAAAAACGTATCACAAAACGTTTTGGGCACCTGGATCCTGATCAATATAATGGTGCTTCACTTTTAGGATTACAGGGCATTGTAATTAAAAGTCATGGAGCGGCAAACCAAAAAGCATTTAAGGCTGCAATTGAACAGGCGATTCAGGCGGTAGAAAAGCAAATTCCTAATAGAATTGCGACTCGCTTGAATACCTTACTACCCAAGAGTGATTAAAGCAAAATGTATACAAAAATCTTAGGTACTGGCAGTTATTTGCCTGTACAGATTCGTACGAATGCTGATTTAGAAAAAATGGTAGATACCTCTGACGAATGGATAACTACCCGTACAGGGATTAAAGAACGCCGTATTGCTACAGGAGAAGATAACGTATCTACAATGGGCGCTAAAGCTGCGCAAAAGGCGTTGGAAATGGCAGGCATTGCAGCTAATGAAATTGATTTAATCATTGTCGCAACGACTTCTTCGACTCATGCTTTTCCTAGTGCAGCGTGTCAAATTCAGCAAATATTAGGTATTCCAAACTGCGCCGCATTTGATATTGCTGCTGCATGCGCTGGCTTTACTTATGCATTAAGTATTAGTGATCAGTTTATTAAAACGGGGATGGCGAAAAAGGTATTAGTTATCGGTTCTGATGTATTATCAAGCGTATTAGATCCGAATGATCGTAGTACACTCATTTTATTTGGTGATGCCGCGGGTGCAATTGTTGTCGGTTGTTCACAAGAGCCTGGGATTTTGTCAACTCATTTACATGCCAATGGTAATTATGGTGATTTGTTAACTTTACGTCATCAAGAGCATAGTAAACACGCCGAGCCAACATATGTGACCATGGCGGGTAATGAGGTTTTTAAGGTAGCGGTGAATGAGTTAGCCAATATTGTGGATGAAACATTAGAAAAAAATGCGCTCGATAAATCAAAATTAGATTGGTTAGTCCCTCATCAAGCTAATTTACGCATTATTCAAGCAACAGCAAAAAAACTGGCTATGCCAATTGATAAAGTGGTTATTACTCTGGATAGACATGGTAATACTTCAGCGGCTTCAGTACCGACAGCGTTTGATGAAGCTGTCAGAGATGGCCGTATTCAGCGCGGCCAAATGGTATTGCTTGAAGCATTTGGCGGCGGTTTTACTTGGGGTTCAGCGCTGATCCGTTTTTAAGTTATACAGGAAAATAAAAATGTCTAATTTTGCAATGATCTTTCCTGGCCAAGGTTCTCAATCTCTAGGTATGTTAGCTGATTTAGCAAAAGAGTTTACCGTAGTAGAGGAAACGTTTGCTGCGTCTTCTGATGTCTTAGGATATGATTTATGGGATTTGGTTCAGAATGGCTCAGAAGAAGAGTTAAATAAGACTTGGAAAACGCAGCCAGCACTTTTAACCGCATCTGTGGCAATTTTTCGAGTATGGCAGGAAAAAAAAGGCAAAATGCCTAAACTTATGGCAGGCCATAGTTTAGGTGAATATTCTGCATTGGTTTGTGCCGACGTCATCGATTTTAAGTCCGCTGTCAAATTAGTAGAACTACGCGGGCAATTGATGCAAGAGTCTGTACCGGCAGGAATGGGTGCTATGTATGCAATTATTGGTCTAGATAATGAATCGGTATTAGCATCATGCCAGCAAGCTGCGCAAGGTCAAGTCGTTTCGGCTGTTAATTTTAATTCGCCTGGACAGGTTGTCATTGCAGGTGAAAAGAGTGCTGTTGAGAGAGCAGCAGCCTTATGTAAAGCTGCTGGGGCAAAACGTACTTTGCCATTGGCGGTCAGTGTACCTTCACATTGTGCTTTAATGCAGCCCGCAGCAAACAAATTAGCACAAGCATTAGAAGAAGTTGTGTTTAATAAACCTAACATCGCTGTTGTAAATAATGTTGATGTTAAAATCGAAAATTCGGTAGACGGCATTCGGCATGCCTTAGTCAGGCAGCTGTATAATCCTGTACGCTGGGTTGAAACCATCGAATTCATGGCGGAGCAAGGGATCGTGCAACTATTAGAAATAGGGCCAGGTAAAGTATTGATTGGTTTAACTAAGCGCATTGTGAGTACGATTAATTCAGCAGCAATTAATGATAGGGCATCATTAAACGCTGCGTTGATAGATAATTGAGGAAAACATGAGTTTTGATGGAAAAATAGCCTTGGTAACTGGAGCTAGTCGTGGTATCGGGCGCTCAATAGCTGAACTGTTGGCTGAACGTGGTGCAAAAGTAATTGGTACCGCTACAAGCGAAGAAGGTGCTAAGGCGATTAGTAGCTATCTTGGTGATAAAGGTAAAGGTTATGTCTTGAATGTGACAGATACTGAATCTATTGATACTACTCTATCTAAAATTCGTGAAGAATTTGGTGAAATTGATATTTTAGTCAATAATGCAGGTATTACCAGTGATAATCTATTGCTGCGAATGAAAAAAGAAGAGTGGAACAAAGTTATTGATACAAACTTAACTTCGATCTTTAGTTTATCCAAAGCTATAATGCGTTCAATGATGAAAAAACGTTATGGGCGCATTATCTCTGTTGGCTCAGTGATCGGTACAATGGGTAATATTGGACAGGCAAATTATGCAGCGGCTAAAGCAGGTGTTATCGCTTTTAGTAAATCGTTAGCGCGTGAAGTAGCTACCCGTGGTATTACGGTGAATGTTGTTTCTCCTGGTTTTATAGAAACGGATATGACTCGAGCGTTGACAGACGAACAGCAAGCAGGCATTTTAGCTAATGTTCCTGTGGGGCGGCTCGGTGATGCAAAAGAAATTGCCAGTGCTGTAGCATTCTTAGCTTCTGATGAGGCGGCTTACATCACGGGTGAAACATTACATGTCAATGGTGGCATGTGTATGATTTAAAAACCAATGAATCATTTGCATGATTAATGCTAAAATAGCATATAATAATGCGAAATCAGGTTCGAATAGCCAGGATTGGGTTGTGCCTTTCCTGTATCTAAACTACGAAAATCATCGTGAAAGCGAGTTTTAATAGGAATTTAAATAGTATGAGTACTATAGAAGAACGTGTTAAGAAAATAATTGGTGAACAGTTAGGTGTTAAACAAGAGGAAGTTAAAAATAATGCTTCATTTGTTGAGGATTTAGGTGCGGATTCTCTTGACACTGTTGAACTAGTAATGGCATTAGAAGAAGAGTTTGATACTGAAATTCCTGATGAAGAAGCGGAAAAAATCACGACAGTGCAAGCTGCTATTGATTATATCAATGCTCATCAAGCATAAGCCGCAAATTTAATTATAGAGAGCATTTATGCACATATTCAGGCGGTCAATCGACCGCCTATATTTTCACCAAAACTTATTTCTTTTTCTGGAGGATATACGTGTCTAAGCGTCGAGTAGTTGTGACTGGACTCGGCATGTTATCTCCTGTCGGCAACACAGTTGAATCATCTTGGAATGCTGTATGTGCTGGACAGAGTGGCATCAGCCTTATAGAGCATTTTAACACTGAAAACTATACAACCAAGTTCGCCGGTCTAGTTAAAGATTTTAAGCATGAAGATTATGGTATTTCGGCCAAAGATGCGCGCAAGATGGATCTTTTTATTCAATATGGGCTTGCTGCGGGTAAACAAGCTATCAAAGATGCAGGCATAGAAATTACAGAAAAAAATGCGCATCGTATTGGAGCCGCAATTGGTTCTGGCATTGGCGGATTAGGTCTAATCCAGGAAAACTGTAATGATTTGCTGACTAATGGTCCACGTAAAGTAAGTCCTTTTTTTGTCCCTTCAACCATTATCAACATGGTAGCTGGGCACTTAAGTATTATTTATGGTTTTAAAGGCCCCACTATCTCTATTGCTACTGCTTGCACTTCAGGGGTGCATAATATTGGTCATGCCGCGCGTATTATTGCTTATGGTGACGCTGATATCATGCTGGCAGGTGGCGCAGAAAAAGCAAGTACATCTTTAGGAATTGCTGGATTTGGTGCCCTTAAAGCCTTATCAAGACGTAACGACGAACCTGAGCGAGCAAGCCGCCCTTGGGATCAGGAGCGAGATGGTTTTGTATTAGGTGATGGAGCCGGTATTTTGGTGCTGGAAGAGTATGAACATGCTAAAGCTCGAGGCGCTAAAATTTATGCTGAATTAGCTGGTTTTGGCATGAGTAGTGATGCCTATCATATGACGTCACCACCAGAGAATGGTGAAGGTGCAGCACTGGCTATGATAAATGCATTACACGATGCAGGTATAGAAGCCGAGAAAATAGGTTATATTAACGCTCATGGTACATCTACACCAGCAGGAGATATTGCTGAAGCGCGTGCAGTTGCGTCGATTTACACAGGCCAGAGTAAAATAATGGTTAGCTCGACTAAATCGATGACCGGTCATTTATTAGGAGCAGCAGGTGCAATTGAAGCTATTTTTACGATTTTGTCGTTAAGAGATCAACTTATTCCACCAACGATTAACCTTGAAAATCTCGATAGTAAATTAGATAAATTAGTGAAGACAGGCCCGCTAGATTTTGTACCTGAAATGGCACGTAGAGTTAAAGATATGCAGTATGCATTATGCAATTCTTTTGGTTTTGGTGGTACAAATGGCTCGATTATTTTCCGTAAAGTTAATTAATTGATATTTTCTTATAAATAGGCCTCAACTTGACTTAAGTTGAGGCTTTTTTATTGCTGTAAATAGGCAATTTCTCATAAACTGTAGCGATAAATAGTAGGTATTCAGTTTGAAAAATAAGTTAACAAAATGATATGTTGGATTAATGGTGAGCAGCGAAATAATATTTCTGTAGAGGATAGAGCTGTTCAATTTGGTGATGGCTGTTTTACAACAATCCGGGTGGTTGGGCATCAACCTGCCTTATTGTCGCATCATATTTATCGATTACAAAAAGGGGTTAAACAACTACTTTTACCTACACCGGATTGGCAAAAATTGGTTGCTGATATAAACAAGATAGCGCAATTGAATAAAAAGGATTTAGCAGTTATTAAAGTTATTGTTAGTCGTGGTGAAGGTGGGCGAGGGTATAGCTTAGCGGGCTTCAACAAAGCAACAGTCATTATTTCGTTAACTGATTATCCAGCTATTTATTTAAGTCAACAGCAAACAGGTATTGATTTAGCGTTGAGTTCAATAACTGTAAATAACAATCGTTATTTGGCTGGCATTAAACATCTAAATCGCTTAGAGCAAATATTAATAAAGCAACAAATTGAGTTATTGAATGTTGATGAAGCTATTGTGACGGACACGAATGGCATATTGATTGGATGTTGTGCAGCAAATATTTTTTTGCGTAAAGGTAAACAAATTTATACGCCAAATTTAGATCACGCTGGTGTTGAAGGTATAATGCGCAAACAGGTTATTGCCTGTTTATCTGATACTGATTATGAACTTTTCTATATCAGCGACTATCCTAATATATTGGCGTATAGCGATGAGGTAATAATTACCAATGCTTTAATGCCTATATTATCGGTTAACCGTATTTTAACTCAGACAAAGCAACCCGTATGGCACTATTCTTCTCGTGAGTTATTCAATTTTCTTTTGCCATATTGTTTGAGGTTGAATTAATTTTGCGATTAATATTAGATTAATTTTTGTAGTGTAATATTAGGAAACGAGTGTTAAATGAAGTATGCAAGACGTATATTGTGGTCGATTATTTTTTTATTAATATTGAGTGGCTGTATTCTTTATACATTTTATCGTCAGATACAAAATTACGCTGATACAGCGATTAATATTGATGAAACTACTATTTTTACTTTACCTGCAGGTACAGGGCGAGCAGGATTAGAATTATTGTTGACAGAACAGAAAATCATAAATCCGACGGATATTTTTCAATGGTTACTGAAACTGGAACCCCCATTAGCGCAATTTAAAGCGGGAACATATCGATTAAATCCTGGCATGTCTTTGCGGTCAATGTTAAAAATGTTTTCTGCTGGTAAAGAGGCGCAATTTAGTTTGCTGTTCATTGAAGGTTCTCGCTTCGAAGATTGGAAAAAATTATTACAGCAAGCCCCTTATTTAAAACAGACTATTGGCAATCAATCTACGGATAAATTAGCGCAGGATCTAGGGTTAGCATCTGGCCAATTATTAGAGGGGAGGTTTTATCCAGATACTTATTATTACACAGCGGGAATGAGTGATATTGATATATTAAAGCGCGCGCATCAGAGAATGTTAATGGCGCTAGAATATGAATGGCAAGGACGGGCGGCTAATCTGCCATATAAAACACCATATGAAATGTTAATTATGGCTTCAATTATTGAAAAAGAGACGGGGATTGATACGGAGAGAGCTAAAGTAGCATCAGTTTTTATTAATCGATTAAAGAAAAAAATGCGGCTGCAAACGGATCCCACTGTTATATATGGTTTAGGTGATAAATACCGTGGGGTGCTCTATCGTAGTGACTTAAATAAATCAAGTCCTTATAACACATATTTGATTGCTGGTTTGCCACCTTCGCCAATTGCTATGCCCGGCAGAGCTTCAATTAAAGCAGCAGCTCATCCTGATGAAACTGGTTATTTTTATTTTGTTGCCACGGGTAATGGTGGGCATACTTTTACTACCAATATTAATGATCATAATCAGGCGGTTAAACATTATCGTCAGACAAAAGATAAAAATGAATGAAAAGTCGTTATATAGTTATTGAAGGTCTTGAAGGCGCAGGAAAAACTACTGCGATAAAAACGGTTGTAGAAACACTTGCTAAGATAGGAATAACTGAGATTGATTTTACCCGGGAGCCAGGAGGAACACCGTTAGCAGAAAAATTGCGTCAATTAATTAAGCATGGTACGGCTGAGGAAAAAGTCACTGATAAAGCGGAGCTACTCATGCTTTATGCCGCGCGTATCCAATTGATTGAAAATGTTATCAAGCCCGCTTTGGCAAAGGGAAGATGGGTTATTGGTGATCGCCATGATCTCTCATCACAAGCATATCAAGGTGGAGGACGTGGGCTTTCCCCCAACTTAATGAAAGTATTACGTAATAGCATCCTGGATGATTTTCGACCTGATCTAACACTCTATCTTGATATAGAACCTGCTCTAGGCTTGCAGCGAGCGCGGGAGCGTGGTGAACTAGATCGGATAGAAAAAGAGTCATTAGACTTTTTTAAACGAACCCGTCAGCGCTACCTTGAATTAGCCGCTGAAGATGACACAATCATCACAATTGATGCTAACCAATCATTAGAAGAAGTGCAAAAAACCATTCGCCATGCATTATTGAATTGGTTGACAGCTCAAGGCAAGTAAAATGAACTGGTATCCATGGTTAAATCATGCATATAGACAAATAATTGCTATGCACCAAAACAAGCAAGGGCATCATGCATTGTTGTTACATGCTAATGCTGGAATGGGAAGTGAGGCACTCGTTTATGCTATTAGCCGATGGCTAATATGCCAACAGCCGTCGGCGATGAAAAGCTGTGGTAGTTGTCATAGTTGTCAACTAATGTTAGCAAAGACGCATCCAGACTGGTATAAAATTGACGCCGAGAAGGGTAAAAATACGATAGGTATTGAAAGTATTCGTTATTTAACCGAAGTTTTAGTTAGCCATGCACAGCAAGGTGGCGCTAAAGTTATTTGGTTTCCTCGTATTGAAGCATTAACCGAAGCGGCAAGTAATGCGTTATTGAAAACTTTAGAAGAACCGACGAACAATACCTATTTTTTGTTAGAGTGTCGTGATCCTGCACTATTGCTAGCTACTTTACGTAGTCGCTGTTTCTATTATTATCTTCCTGCGCCGGAGCATAAAACGGCTATTTCTTGGCTACAAAAACAAAAAATATCGTTAGCGTTAGTTGATATTGAAACGGCCATAAAACTTAATGCGGCAGCACCTCTGGCTGCGTTAGCCCTGTTACAGCCAGAAAATTGGCAAAAAAGAAAGCAATTCTGCCAATCACTGATGCAACATTTAGCAACTAAGACACTTTTCAGTTGGTTACCTGAATTGGATCAGCCAGATGCAGTCGAACGGATCAATTGGTTGATAAGTCTATTGTTAGATGCAGTAAAATATCAACAGCAAGCAGGTAATTACTGTGTTAATCAAGATCAGCCATCATTAATTACTAAATTGGCCGCTATTAATACTGCTGATGTCTTATTAAAAAGCGCGATGGAATGGCAAAGTTGTCGTTATCAATTAATGTCAGTGATGGGGTTAAATCAGGAATTACGATTGGCATCTCAGTTAATTAACTGGCAGCGCGCACTATATCACCAAAATTAAAAGAGTTTATTATGTTTTTAGTTGATTCTCACTGTCATCTCGATTGTTTAGATTATAAGAATAAGCATAAAGATATCGATGATTTTATCGCAAAAGCGGCAGCAAACGAGGTAAAATATATTCTGGCTATTGCGACCACGCTGCCGGGCTTCATTAGTATGAAAAAGCAGATTGGTCAGCGTGACAATGTGGCATTTTCATGCGGTATACATCCACTTGATCTTAATAAAGGTTATGATTTTGATGAACTAGCCTGCTTAGCGTCAGGCTCTGAAGTTGTTGCATTAGGTGAAACAGGTTTGGATTATCACTACCAAAGTGAGAATGCTAAATTACAACAAACCGCTTTTCGTCAACATATTCGTATAGGTTGTCAATTAAACAAACCCGTTATTATTCATACGCGAGCAGCCCAGCAAGACACATTAACAATATTAAAAGAAGAACAGATTGCTGATTGCGGTGGGGTTTTACACTGTTTCACGGAGGATGAGCGGATGGCTAAAGCATTATTAGATTTAGGGCTTTATATCTCATTTTCCGGTATAATGACATTTCGTAATGCCGAACAGATCCGCCAAGCTGCACGTATGGTGCCCTTAGATCGCATTTTGATTGAAACCGATGCACCTTACTTGGCGCCCGTTCCCTATCGCGGCCAAGAAAATCAGCCAGCTTATGTAAGAAATGTGGCGCAGTTTTTGGCTCAATTAAAAGGCGTAGATATTGAAGAAATTGCGCGAGCTACTACGCAAAATTTTTGTGATCTTTTTCATTTAACCATTAAACGTGATTAACCCGCTTGCAACTTCATAAAAAGATTTAAAGGATGAAATTATGGCAGCAGAAACAATTTTTAGTAAAATTATACGTCGTGAAATTCCTGCTGATATTGTTTATCAGGATGATTTAGTGACAGCCTTCAGGGATATAGAACCACAGGCACCAGTGCATATTTTAATTATTCCCAATATTTTGATCGCTTCCATCAATGATGTGAAACCTGAGCATGAACAAACATTAGGCCATATGATCACAGTCGCGGCAAAGATTGCTGAGCAGGAAGGTATTGCTGATAGCGGCTACCGTTTAATTATGAATTGTAACCAACATTCCGGTCAGGAAGTTTTCCATATTCATATGCATTTAGTCGGTGGTCATCCCTTAGGGCCGCTATTAACAAAAAAGTATAAATAAATTTTTAAATTGTTATTTTGTGGATTTGTTATTAAAGAGACAACTAACGTTTTGTTGGTTACTCTTTTAATTATAAAGCAATTTATATTGCTATTTTGGCACAGGCTTTATTATTCAGTTTACCTTGCAATTTAAGGTATACAGGAGAAGAGTAAATGAGACGTATTTTTCAACTTATGGTCGTGACATTCCTATTAGTCGGTTGCTCATCGATAACGAGTAAAAAACCGGCACCTGTCATTACAATCGAACCCACTGAGCCTAACGAGCAACCAATAACACCAACATCGCCAGATACTGTACCGCAACTACCAAAATTAAAAACAGTAGATTGGTCAACCACGGTTATTCCTTTAGCCAATCAATTGGTGCAAGCCCCAGGGGTTGAGTCAGGCAAAGTGTTATTGATTGATTCAATAAAAAATAATACCAATATGTCAATTCAATTAATGCCAGCAACCGACGCCATTATTGATGCTGTTAATAACCAAAATGTATTCAAATTAGTTCCACAAGATGTGGTGGCAAATGCCCGTAAAGCTTTGGGCTTATCTCAGGAAGACAGTTTAGTTACGCGAAGTAAAGCTATCGGCTTAGCGCGTTATGTACAAGCTGATTATGTGCTTTATTCAGTTATTTCTGGTAATCAACAACAGAGTGAAATTGAAATGCAGTTAATGGGAGCACAAACGGGTGAGATCCTATGGTCGGGAACAAATCGCATTGAATAAAAAAGAAACACTTATAATTTTGTTATTACAAAAATACCCGACAATAGCCGCTAATAAGTGGCAAATTAAAGCATTACCAGGGGCAAGCGGAGGAAGTTTCTATGTTAAAGCAAGCCCAAATATTAAATTGATAGCCCGTTTTGCAGGAAAAAATGAGCGTTTATTAGGTATTAATCGACAAAGAGAGCGTAAAATATTACGTCTGCTTACGCAGTTTGTTGCTGCTCCCCAGATAATCGGGGCTAATAATGACTGGTTATTATTAGAATGGCTTGCAGGCGAGGTGGTTACTGATACAAGCACGAGTTTACAAGAATTATATCAACCACTAGGTCGTAGACTGGCCTCACTGCATTCCTATCCATTATCGGGTTACTCACTGCATCTTAAACAACATTTAGCCAGTTACTGGTATCAAATAGACCGACGCAGATTATCAGCTGATTGGTTAAATTTACATCATTTTTTTCAACATACCCGCCAACCTAAAACCAGCAAAAAAGTGCTCGCCCATCTTGATATCCATAGTGGAAATGTTCTATTGGCTGAGAATGGAGTTTTAAAACTGTTAGATTGGGAATATGCTGCTGACTGTGATCTGGCCTTTGCTTTGGCAACGTTATTCGCGACAAATGATTGGGATAAAAATGCCCAACACCAATTTTTGCACTATTATTGTCAGCAGCCACATGCATATAAAGATTTTTATATATTAAATCAACTAATTGCCTTATGGCAGCCATGGGTTAATTATATGAGAATGATGTGGTATGAAGTTCGCTGGATGCAGACAAAAAATCCGCAATACTTGGTATTGGCGCAACCTATTAGAGCAGGGTTAGGCTTAGTTTGAGCATACTGATATTAAACAGTGTTCATAAAGTATGATATTAAGCAGGTAATTTATGGGACCGATTATATTAGATCTTGAGGGATTTGAATTAGAGGCTGAAGAGCGTGAAATTCTAAACCACCCACTAGTTGGTGGTATTATTCTTTTTACCCGCAATTATCATGATCCTGAGCAACTGAGAGAGCTTGTCCGCCAAATTCGCCATGCAGCGCATAACCGTTTACTTATCACTGTCGATCAAGAAGGTGGCCGCGTGCAAAGATTTCGGCAAGGATTTACTGCGCTACCTGCGGCACAAGCTTTTGCTGCACTTAACGATCAGGATATAGCGGCTAAATTAGCAGCAGAAGCTGGCTGGTTAATGGCAGCAGAAATGATTGCGATGGATATTGATCTCAGTTTCGCACCAGTGCTGGATATTGGGCATTATTGTATTGCGATTGGTGATCGTTCTTTTCATCAACAACTTGATATCGCTATTGTGATGGCTGAAGCTTTTATTACAGGTATGCATGCTGCAGGAATGAAAACAACAGGTAAACACTTTCCAGGTCATGGAGCGGTTAGCGGAGATTCCCATAAACAGACACCAATTGATGAGCGTGCACTAGCTCAGCTCAGTTCACATGATATGAAAATTTTTAGTTATTTTATTCAACGAGGTTTACTTGATGCCATAATGCCAGCGCATATTATCTATACTAAAATTGATGAACGGCCAGCGAGTGCTTCGGCCTATTGGTTAAAATCAGTGTTGCGCCAACAGCTAGGATTTAGCGGAACAATATTTTCTGATGATCTTTCTATGGCCGGAGCGGCGATTATGGGAGGATATGCCGAGCGGGCACAGGCTGCTCTTAATGCTGGCTGTGATAGGCTACTTATTTGCAATAATCGTGTCGGTGCAATAAATGTATTAGATAGTTTACCGAATGAAAAATATAACCAAACGGTAAATCTTTTTCATCATGCACAGCCATACTCTTTAGCTGAATTGCAAAAAACACCACGCTGGCAAGCGGCGAATTTAGCATTAACGTCCTTGTGGGAAGAATGGCAGAGGTAGATATGATTATTTATTTACATGGTTTTGATTCAACTAGTCCTGGTAACCACGAAAAAATAATGCAATTACAATTTATAGATCCGGATGTGCGTCTTGTCAGTTACAGTACTCTATATCCCCGGCATGATATGCAACACTTACTTAAGGAAGTTGATAAAAATATTCAAAGTGTTACTGAAGAGCCAATTTTAATTTGTGGTATTGGCTTAGGCGGGTTTTGGGCTGAGCGGATAGGATTTTTATGTAATATAAAACAATTAATGATCAATCCCAATCTATTTCCTTATGAAAACATGATAGGAAAAATTACCCGGCCAGAAGAGTATTTAGATATTATGACTAAATGTGTAGATAATTTCAGGCAAAAAAACAAACATAAATGTATGTTAATATCATCTCGACATGATGAAATTATTAATAGCCAAAAGAGTGCCAATATTTTAAAAACTTATTAACCTATAATTTGGGATGAAAAACAAAATCATAAATTTAAAGATCTGTCATACCATTTAGCAACAATTAAATCATTTTATAATTAGGTTTAATATTTGATGTTATCTCTAGTAATATTATTATTTAATTATAAAAATTTAATGGTTTACTTTTAATTGAAATTTTCAAAATGGTAATATATAAAAATATATTACTAAATTAATTTGTTTTTATATATCATCCTAAATTTCTATTTAATTTTTGCTTGTTAAAAAATAAACTACTCTCTTTTATTTTTTTTATTTTTTGTTATTAATGGCATCTACTTTGACTTTTAAAAAATAATAATTTATAAGGTAAGGTACTATGCCAAATATTATGAAATATTTTTTTGATATTAGTTTTTCACAAGATAAATATATCTATAATGAGTTTGAAGATAAATTATTATTTATTTTTAGTAAATTTGTCGCAGCTAACGATAGTAAGATTACCGAAGGTATTACAGGTTTATGCGCAGCGATTAGTTCGGAATATTTAACACATGTTCGTCAGGGAGGTTTAGAACAAGGTAAAAACTACCTGGCCAGTATAAAATATTTGGCAAAAATTTTAGATAAACAGATCTCTCCCTACGATCCTCCTCTTTTTAAAGCCATGCTTCAGGCAAGAAAAATTCATGCGCAAGAAAAATTTAATCGTTTATTAATTGATTTGGCTAAGCGGCAGCGGGAATCTTTTGATATGATGGATATGGCCAGCTATTATCCCGCATACCCATTTTGGCCACACAAAGATCTAAGTGAGACTATATCCAATTATATGGAAAAAGTTATTTCATATGAAAGTGAAATGCAAAGTTTACGTAAAAATAGATATTGGTTCAAAGAACTATTTGTTGAGATAACACGTTAATTAGATAATGAGAATTATAATACTGAGGAAATTAAATTTTTCCTGAAAATGCATTTATTTCTCTTAAAAAGAAGTATATTGAAAAATATATCAAGTACTATAATGATAGAGGGTTAAAAACAATAAATAATAGTCAAAGATATATATTTAATGAAATTAATATTGATGAGTTTATCAAAAAAAATATAGACATTGATGATATAGATAAAAATAAATATTATGAATTTTGCTCTGTAGACCATATGATGGCTATTGTAATAGAGAAAAATAGTAAAACAGGAAAATTAATTTATGCTTTTTTTGACTCTAATAATGGGGTAATACAGATAGAAGATAAAGATATATTTATTGATTTTTTAAATTATATTGTTAAGATTAGACGGGATAGCTATAATTTTATTGGATTCCATGATGGAACTATTGATGTATTTATTTCTGAAATGGAATATAATGAGCAGATTACCGAACAGGCAATTTTACCTAAATTAGATGAAAACTTAATTAATATAACAACCAATAAGATCTTTTGTGAAAATCAGAATAGATTTATTCTTGATTTAAAAACTAAAATTAATTTTAAAAAATTTAATGATAATACTAGAACTACACTTATAGAATTTATTAGTGAAAAACATAAACCAAAACGTATTAATATTTTGATGGATTCTCTTTCAGTTGATGAAATATTAAAATTCTTTACTAGCCAACATAAAAATATTTTAGCATTATCAGATAATAATCTTCATGTACGTATAACTAATGAAAATTATAAGATCCGTAAAATAATCAATGGTAGCGACATTATTGATCGTTTGCCGAATAGAAGAGAACTATTAGAATTTTATCTCTCCGATCCTATTGCTATATTGTCGCGTGAACAATTTCCCGTTGAATTATTTGAACTTCATAATAATGAGGATTTGGGTGATATTGCACCAAGGAAACTTGATAATTGGTGGGATCCAAGAGTTAATCCGGAACTTATTCCTCAGCAAAATAAAATGGAATTAGTAAAGCCACAGCTAGCACAAGCTAATAATCTTTATAATGTTATCATCCAGCTAGAAGGTGAAGAAATTATTAATAAAGCGGCGGCAAATTTAATTGGTAAACATCCAAATAATACAATATTAATTCAATATGATCTGGAAAATAATCAATATCGACTAGTATATGGTGATATTGATAAACTGTTAACTAGCAATAGCCGTTGGTTACTAATTGGGCATGGTCGTTTTGATGAACAGAAAAAACAACGAGTATTTGCTAATCAAAGTGCTTATACCATAGTTGATAAACTAAAAAAATTAAAAGAAACATTATTAGTCAATAATGAACCAGAAAAAATAATCTTATTGGGTTGTAAGCTTGATCAAAATAATTTACTGGATAATTTTGCTCTCAATATCAGTCAGGAGTTTTGGCATAAAGATTTTAAATCTACCATAGTGGCCTATACTAAAGATTTAGCTATTCATTACAATGGTAGGAAAGTAGTTTATTTGGATGAGAGTACAGATAGTAAACAGCCGGCAAAATACTATAAGAATCAGTATCAAAAAGATAATAATAGTGGTGAAATTATCATTAATGGTGAAGCTTTAATTTTATATCTTTTACGACAAATACATGCAGGCGATGTTTCGTTATCAAGTATAATAAATAATTATGATAATTATCTTAGCCAATATTTTCATTATTTTGATGGCAAGTTAAATTTAGATTTGCTAAAAATAATTGCTTATGATAACGAGGCATTTAAAATATTTACTGATTATTTTGCTAATCAGAATCGAATAAATAATAATTATGATATTGGTTTATTAATTGATAAGTTAAATGGAGAAAATATTTCTAATGTGCCATTATGGGCAAAAGTAAATGCAGAAAATATAAAAGGTAAATCAGCAGAAATATTAAATAAAAATAGCTCACAAATAATCTTTCGTTTTTCTGGCGATAAAAAATTTCGTCTACAGGCTGAGTTATTAGCTAAGGATAATCCAGAAAATACTTTTATTTTCCAAATAGATAAAAATTCAAATACAGCAATCTTAGAATATGGTGATTTAAATAAATTAAATAATACAGGGATTAAAAAATGGCTATTATTAGGTAATATTGTGACGTATGAGGAACAATCTCTATTCGAAGGAATGACATCGGCAAAACTAGTAGATACGCTTAGTGAAGTAAAGCTGTACCTTAGTCTAAATATTCCGGCTGAAGTTTGTTTCTTTTCTCAGCAAGCCTTAGGACAACTTGCTAATCCTTATGATCCAACTGGTATTGCCAATGAAACTGCAATAAATTTAGCAAAAAGAGCCATAAATAGTACTGTATCAACTTATCAGCAAGAAAATTATCAGTTACCATGGTTTTCATCAGAATATATAAATGAACAATATGTGCTTGCTGCTGATCATAAAAAATTATATCGATTTAATTATAATAATGAAATAAAACAGTTATATATTAACAATATTCCTATTGAACAAAGTTTGTTAATGGATATTGTGACAGAGAAAATTGATCTCAATAATCAAAGCCATAAATATGCTTATCATTTACAAAGCTATCTAGTTGATGAAAACAATTTATTAGATTTGAAAAAAATAGATCAAATTAAATTTGATCCTATTATTAATAAAAAAGTTAATAATTATTTTGAGGAGAATAAATATATTGGTACTCAGAAACTCATTGAGTGGCGTAAGTTATTTTTAAATAATAACTTACCCACTATACAACAACAAGCTTATGATGCAAAAATATTATTAGAAAATATTGCCTATCGTCCTGAAATTATTCACTATATTAGTCCTTACTCTAAATATCTATTATCTCAACTATTCGACTATCCAAATGGAAAAATAAATATGCGAGAATTAATGATGTTAATTCATAATCATCAATTATTAGAGAATTTAAAAACATCATTAATAGAACTTGCAGGTATTGATGAACGGAGTGAACTCAGTCAATTAAGTTTGCCGCACGCTTTAAAAAAGAGCCAGCAATGGCATAACTATTATCTTAATAATATAATGAGCTTAGCTAATAGAGTTGCTAAAAAATCTCTTCCCATGTTTAACATAGCTATAAATCCTATGCCTCATGCTTTTTATTACCAAATGAATAGTCAATTGGGAAGAAATCTAGCATTATTATATGCTTACAATGAAAATAATATTGAAAATTTAACTCAGTTATTACAATACCATCATAGTTTATTAGAATTTTCTCGAAAACGAGCGTTAACTTATGAAGAGCAACAGTTCTTAGCAAATATTAATTCTGTATTTGATCGTATCGATTATCTTTTTACGCAAAATAAAATTGTGAATGAAAAAAATATTAATCAATTAGTAAAATTATCAATAGGTAAATATCAGTTAGATATAAATAATAATATTTTTACTATTTTAGTGCAGGATAAAAATGATGATTTTTACACTTGCAAAATTTATGATCCGAAAATGGGAGAAATAAGATTAGATTTTATTCGAAAAGATAGTGTATATGAAGATCTTCTATATTTTATGAAAATATATCTTGATGATGAAATTATTATTGGTAATAAAAAATATCATCGTTATGACATGTTGGGTATTAAAAAGGAACAGAACAATACCTATCGTATCAAATTATATGAAATAAAGCATGATGAAATATTGTATGCTAATTTAGCGAGATTAATAGTAAAATTACCGCTAAATCAACAAGAAAGCCAAGTTTCAGTTAAAATTGATGAAATTGTTATTCCACTTGCTATTTTACAGCAGGCTGGCGCATATGTTGATCAGAAAAAAATATCCCTATTCTCAATTAGAAACGTTACTGATTGGCAGAAAAAAATACGTTTTGATGTGGTAGCTTTAAATGATTACCTTAGTTTTTATCAAGACAGTCAAAATAATATTAACTTAATTAAAATTTTAAAAGCGAAAATTAATTCAATCAACAATTATACAGATCTATTCATTAATAGTGATAATTTGAACGATCTTGCTGTAATTATGCAGCGCTTTGCTTATATTGAGCAATATAATAGTCAAAAATTTGCTGATAAAAATTTACAATTAAGTTTGCAGAAAGGCATATCTCATTTGCCTCGCTATGCACTATTAGTTAATAAACTTGCTAATAGCATACCGTTATTCAGTTTGATCCAATTAGTGACCGCAACGCAATCTGTCACTATGCAACTATGTAACGACAATTTGTCTGATAATGAAAGGCAGTTATTAGAGGATAACCTCATAGTAGCCTGGGCTGCCAATATCACTAATTTTAGTGTGCAGGCTTTACAACCAATATTGTTAAAAGCGGCTTATAAAGTAAGTGGTTCATTGAGTAATGCCAGTAGGTTTGCTAATCGAGTTAACGCTGGCCTGACAATTGCCGCAACTGGTTTTGATCTTTACTATGCCTATGAAAATTTTAGCCAGTTAGAAAATGAACATGATTTGGCAATCAGGCAAGATTTGCTGGTTAATGGCATATTATCATTGATCAATGCAGGTGTTAGTGCTTCTACGGCTTTGGCTATTATGGCGGGATCATCAACGGCGGGACCATTAGGGGTGATTGTCGGCACCGGATTAATGTTAGGCGGTATGTTTTATAATGCTTATCGGCTTATTCAACGAGTAGAGGAAAAAATTGCCCTTACTAGCCACGAGAAATTTCAGCTAGCCATTGGTTCAATATTAGGACTGCAACCGAGTTATTCGATCCAAAATAAATTATTACAGCAACAAACTGCGGCTCAGTTAAGACTTTACCGACAACAGAATGAGGCAAATTTTTTTAAGCAAGTATTACAACCAGCTGGGTATAATTTGAGTATTTTCCGTTTGGAAGAAGAAAATATTGCTGAATTACCACTCTATCATTTATTTGATAACCACAATAATCGTTATCTGACTGCAAAAAAATATTATGATTATCAATATGATCTTCAATATTTAAAACATGATTTGGATATTTTGTCATTACCACTTAATTTGTGGAAGCAACAGCATATTGATGAAACACTAGAAAGCATAAAGCGCAAATTTACTAAACAAGAAGTAGAAAAAATTATTGCGCAACATCCTAATCGTTATCAAATAGAACTAACTAAGATAAAAACCTATATACCCGTTTCTTATCAGCCATCAGACGAAATAATATTATTTAGTAACAAATATAATCATGTTATTAAACTGATGTCTAATCAACCTTATTTTGATCGAAAATTACCTAGTGTCGAGACAGTAAACGCTATTTATTCATTACAAAATAATAATCAAATACAATATTCTAATGAAAGTTTGCAAAAATTTTTATCAAAAGATAATTTAATAAATTTTATAACCGGTATTAACTTTAATTTAGCCAATGGTGATGATGCCATTGTTGGTTCTCAGGTAGTTAAAAATCAGTTTATTTGTGGTAGTGGGAAAAAAATTTTTATTGGTGGTGAGTTTGACGATGTTTTTATTCTATTATTTGACAAAATAACAGGGGATGAAAATAAGTATTTCGATGGCAATAGTGGGAATGATACATTATCGGTCGAACTCTTACCTTATTATCAATTAGTCACAACTGATAGTTCCACCCAGCCAGCCAATAATCTAACAAAAGTAACAGGAACGTTTATTAATTTACCACAAGGTGAATTGAAGTATTTAACTGAAAACTATATTGATAATTTTGCCAATGTAGCAGCATTAATAAGAAAAAATTACTCAACGGAAGTTTTAGTAGATTTTATTAATATAGAGAATGTTATAGGTAGTAAACATAGCCAGGATTTAATTTTAGGTAATGAAAAGGATAATATCTTAAATGGGCGGGGAGGTATTGATATTATTTATGGGCAGGCAGGTAATGATACGTTGATATTAAATAATGGTTATGCAAATGGTGGCGAAGGAGCAGATACATATATTATCGAGCGTTATAACTGGTTGGATTATAGAGAAGAACTTCCTTGAAATGAACAAAGCTATTATTGGGATATTGATAATGAAAGATGGCAAAATTTAGATAACAATAAAATTGACTTAAAATTGGGTTATGATTTAAATGCCCATATTGTGATTGATGAAGTTGAGAAAGAGAATAGGAGTGTTATTGTTTTTAATTATAAATTAGATGAAATTATAGAGATTAAATTAGTGGATACCGATATTTATCTACAAATTTTATCAGATAAAGGGTTAATTAATGGTGAAATTAAGCCCGGTATAATCGATATAAGGTTAAAAAATGCCTATATAAGTTTAGGGAATGATGAATTTGCACTTAATCATGAATATCTATTACAAACTATGGATGGTTTTTTATTAACTTTGTGTTTACCTCAAAAGCTAACAAAACAACATATGCCAGAAAAAATATTTGAAATAATCTATTTTGATAAACTAGATAAACTTAATGCGGGCAATAATATTAGCGAAATTGAGATTAATTTAACGCAAAATAGTATAAAAAATGATCATAAAAAATATTTATTACCAGCTACAATTAAGCCTGTAACGACAATTAATAATGCGCAACATACTATTTTTCATGGTTATAAATATAACAATCATTTTACTTCAATCAAAAAAAATAATTATATCTATTTTTCACATGGTATTGATATTTATTTGCTTGATGATTTGGTTAGCACAGATAAAATAAACGATAGTATTACCTTTGATTTTAAAGAAATTAATGCTTCATTTACTAATGAAGATATTTTTATTATTGTAGTAAAAGAGTATAGTGGTTATGATTTTATTTTTGAAGACAATTGTTTATCTTATCAAGCTTCATCTCAATTAGCACAAATTAAATTTGTTAATAATTTAGGTGATTTTTATGGCAAAATATACCTTTTAGATAAAAATAATCAATATTTTTTTATTAATTATTAAAACAATAAATATCAAATTACGCCTTGTACTATAGTACAGGCACCGTCAGAATTCGATGACAATATTTTTTATCCTAAAGGTTATTCTCAAATTGAAAAAGTTAACTTATCATCAGGTAATGATATATTAACCGATATGAGTGAAACGGGAAAAATTATTATAGTAGGTGACGGTAATGATATTATTACCGCTAAAAACGGTGATAATATGGTTGTTGATGGCAATGGTAATGATATTATTTCATTTGGTGATGGTAATGATATTATTATATCAACTCAAGGTAATAATATTATTGATGCTGGTAAAGGAAATAATGTTTTAGCGATAAATCATGGTACAGGTGATATAAATGTATTGCTCAATGAAGGAAATAATAAAATTTTTATCCAAGGCTTAGGTGGTAGTGCTGTATTTGACTATCCAGATAATGATTTAGTTATATCATCACGTAATAATAATAATAAAATAACAATTTATGATTAAGAAAAATATAAAAACCAGCTTGAAATTAACACTTCATTAAATAGTGATATTTTACTTGATGAAAAAGATATTGCTTTATTAATCGATGTGGCATCTTCTTTTCAGCAAAAAAATAATGAACTTCAACTCATTTCTTTGACTGCGCATGAAAGAGATTTTGTTAATAAAGTGTTTCAATATAATAAAGTTAATTAAAATAATAACTCAATATTTAAAGTAAATATGGTCAATAAAGAAGAGTATTATTGAATAAATTTTAAGAGAATTTTTTATCAAGATTATATTATATTGCAATGGATTTCATTCATGAAATTTGAATCTTAAGTTACAAGGAATTTATTATGCCCAAAAAAAAGTATCAATTTAAACCAGGCTTTTCACAACAAAAATATATATTCGAAGCTTCTAAAGAACGCTTTGAACATATAGCTAATAAATTTATTTCATATAATGATCCGAGTATTGCAAAGGAAATAACGGGTATATGTTTAGCATTGAGTTCAGCCTATATAACGCAAGTTCGCGAAGGTGGCCTAGCACGGGGTGAAAAATATATTACCGGTATACAGTCATTAATTAAAACAATTGATTCAGAAACGGTAAGTTATGATCCTCCTTATATAAAAGCTCGGCATAAAGCCAGACAATTGCATGCTAAAGAAAAATTAAATCTTCTATTTATTGATTTAATTGGCAGGCAAAGATTATCTTTTGATTTATATGAAATGGCAAATTACCAGCCAAGTTATCATCTATGGCCACCAATACAAGAAAATGAAAATATGTATAATTATTTTACCAGGGTAGTCGAATTTGAAGGTAAACAAAAACTGCAATTTTTAGAAAGATTTTGGTTTAAAGAATTTATAGTAGAAGTACAACGTAGAATTAATATACAAGATAAGGACCTTAATAATTTCAAACTAACTGTACATAAAATCTATTTAAAATTAAAGAAAAAATATCTTACGGGATATATTAATTATTATAATGATAGAGGTTTAGAAATAACCAGAAATGATGGAAATGGTATATTAAATGACATAAAGTTTGAAGAATTTATTGAAATCTATATTGATAAAGATGATATTAGTAATAATTGTTATTTAGAACTCTCTTCTGAAGACCATATGATGGCAATTGTTATTGAGAAAAACAACCAAACCGGGCTATTAAAATATGCATTTTTTGATCCTAATTATGGCATTATTTACTTTAATGAACGAGAAGAATTTAAGCAATTTTTAACATATATAGTAAAAGAAAGAACGGATATTTAAAATTTTTTAACCTACGATAAAAATTTTTATATTAGTTCTATTATAGAATTAGAAAATAGTGATGTAATAAATAAAAGCAATATTTTTCCAATAATTGATCGTGATTCCGTAAATATAACAACGACGAAAATACTTTGTGAAGAGCAAAGTATTTTCTATCTTACAAGCAAGATAAAATTGCTTTTTAAGCGATTTGATGCAGAAATTGGAGTAACAGAAGTTATTCTTATTGATGAAAGTGAAAATTATAAATCAATAAATTTAAATATTAATTCTGTAAGTTCAGATCATATTTTAGAAATTATAACAGAGCAATATAGTAATATTTTGAAATTAAAATATAACGATATTAATTTAACTATAAATGACAATAAATGTTTTGTTTCTAGAATTAATTTTGGCAGAGATATAGAACTTATTACAGAATTGGTGCTTGAAAATATACCTGTAGACACATTGGAAATGCACAATAATGAATCTTTAGGTTCGGATGTTGCTATTGCTTTTGATGCATGGTGGGATCCAAAGATAAATCCGGAAAAAATTCCGTTACATACTGGCGCAGCGAAAAAAAGGTTAGCAGAAACAAATTATCGTCATAACTTGATCATTCAATTTGAAGGTGATGAAATCGTTAGTAAATCAGTTGCCAATTTAATTGGCAAGCATCCAGATATGACAACAGTGATCCAGTATGATCTTGAGCATGATCGTTATAGAGTGGGTTATGGTGATATTAATAAAGTGCCAGGTGAACGAACTCGATGGTTTCTTATTGGTCATGGCAGAACTGATCGCAGAACTAAAAAAAGAACCTTTGCCAGAAAAACAGCGCAATATATTGTCGCTAAATTAAAAGATTTAAAACATACTGAATTTAATAATAGTGATCCTGAAAAAATAGTTTTGCTGGGTTGCAAATTAGGGCAAGCCAGGATAGAAGATAATTTTGCCTTAGATATTAGCCAACATTTTTGGTACGAAGGATTTAGCTCAATAATAACTGCTTATACTAAAGATTTACATATTTGTCATAATGGCAGAAGAATAGTTTATTTAAATGAATATGAAAGTAGCCGTAAAGATGCCAGATATTATAAAACTATTTTTAATAAAGAAATGTCTCCAATGGGCATACAAATTAATCATGAAATATTAATTAATTATATTTTAAGAGAAATTAATTTGGGTAATATTTCATTGGATAGTGATATTATTAAAAATAGTGATTATGTAAAGCAATATTTTTACCTGCCAAATGGTAAATTAGATATTGATTTATTAAAATTAGTTGCTTTAGATAGTCGAGCATATCATATATTTGTTGATTATATGCATGAAACAAAAGCTATTTACGGTGGTTTTAACGTTAATGGTTTAATCGAAAAATTATATAACCAAAAAATTTTTGATACGCCTTTATGGAAAACCGTCAATCATGAAGCTATACGGCAAAACTTATATAAAGTCGATAAAAATGGTGTTAAAAAAATTATTTTTCGCTTTTCAGATCAGGAAAAATATCGTCAACAAGCTGAATTAATAGCGAGTGAAAATCCGGTTGATAACTTTATTTTTCAGGTCGATAAGCATTCAAAGAGAATTATTTTAGAGTATGGCCAGTTGGATAAGCTTAAAAATATCGCTGTTGATAAATGGATTTTATTAGGGAACATTGAACAGCATGATGCGAATTTCTTATTTGAAGGCATGACAGTAAAAAATGTAGTTGATGTCATGGATAATATCCATAAACAGCATTTATTAACTATACCAACAGAAATTAGCTTTTTTAATAAAAACGCCTTAGGTAAATTATCAAATCCGTATGATGTTTCAGCCATTGCCAGTCAACTAGCGATACAATTAGGGCAAGAAAATATAAATACCAATGTTACAACTTACCAAGTAAACTTAGATCCCTTTCCTATATCATCATCAGATGGTGTCTCTGAATATTTTCATTTAGTTAATGATAATAAATTGACTAAGTTTAGATATAATCAAACTAGTGAACAACTATTTTATAATGACCTTAATATTACACATGCTTTGTTAATGGATACAGCTAAGGAAAATATTGATATTGATAGTGATTTTGAAAATTATCTAGGTTATTTAAATAAATACCTATTAGATCCAGATGGTAATTTAATAACTAATAGAGTAAAAACAATTATCTATGATCCCATTATTAGTCGTAAAGTTAATAATTATTTTTTACACAACATGGATCAGCAGCCTAATGCGTCGGACCAATGGCAAAAAATTTTTTCAATTAATGATAATGAAGCATTAAATGTGAAGGTAAATAATATTAATACCTTACTAGAAAGTCTCTATTATCGTCCAGAGACCATTAATCATCTCAGCGATTATTCAAATAGTTTACTGACCGAATTATATTCTCGTACTGATGGCTCGCTAGATATCGGTGGTTTAATGCTGTTAGTTAATGATCATCAACATTTAAATCAGCTTCAAATGTCATTAACTGAGCTTACCGCTATTGATGAAAGAAGCGGACTTAATCAATTACCATTAAAACAGTCATTAATAAGAATTCAACAATGGCATCAATATTATTTTAATAATATTCTGTCATTAATTAAAATAAGCAAGGAGAATCCTAATGTTACCATAAAACCCTTGTTACATGCTTTTTATTTTGACAAAAATATTAATTTAGGCAAGTATATAGGACTATTTTATGCATTGACCTCTAATAATGCCCATGATCTAAATCTAGTATGGCAATATCATCGTGATTTAATAGAAATTTCTAGTAAAAGAAAATTATCAATTAGTGAACAGCAATTTATAAATAATTTTAATGAACTTGTTGATTTGACTACTTATATTGCTGATAATAAGGGCATATTAGAAGATCAACAACAATTAACTTTTTCTGCCAGCTTAGCAAGTGAAGCGATAGGAAAATATCAATTAAGTTTTGATCATGTGGTGTTTACCATTATTATTGCAGATAATGGTGATGGCTATTATCAGTGTAAAATATTTGATCCTCGCATGGGTGAAATAAAAATAAATCAGCTTAATAAAACTAATATAGATAGCGAAGTTATTTCTTATATTCGAAATTATCTTAATGATGATATTATAATTGATAATAATAATTATAAACGTTATGAGTTTATGGGACTAACAAAAGAGGCTGTTTTAAATGACCAATTTAAACTACAAAAAATTACTGACAGTTTACTAATTAAAACGAAAGGAAACAACTTAATTGATAAAGTCGCTATTGATGAAAGTATATTGACAACTAAAACTGATATAACGATAGCTGATAGTAACATTTCATTACAGACATTACAGCAAGCCGGTGCTCATATAGAAAATAGACCTATTTCATCATTTGCGATTAGAAATATTGCTAATTGGCAAACAAAAATAAAATTTGATGCAGAAAAACTTAATGATTACTTAATTTTATTTCAGGGAACAAAGGAACATATTGATATTATAAAATTTATTAAACAAAAAATAAAATTATTACCTAATCAGCAAGATATATTATTAACAAATAGTGATTTAAATGATTATTCTATTGCCATAGATCATCTAAACAATATTAATCATTATGATGAACCGCAGTTAATGAATAGAAAATTATGGCAAAATTTGAAAGTTAATATGGCCGGATTACCGCGCTATTCTCACATACTAAATAAGGTTTCTAACCTTACTCAATTAATGAGTTTTATCCAATTGGTTTCATCAACTCAGACGACATTAAGTTATTTAAATAATTCAGATCTTTCTGCTAATGAACGCCAGCATATTGAAAAAAACCTTATTATTGCTTGGGGTGCTGGTATCGTAAATTGGGGGGCTGAAATTTTACAACCGCGATTATTAAAATCTGTCTCTCAGATGATAGGAATGAAGTACAGTGCTAATCTGTTTGCCGCCAAATTATCAATGGGGATGAATATTGCCACTAGTGGCTTTGATTTTTATTATGCCTATGAAAATTTTAGTCAATTAAGCTATGAAACTGATCCGGCGATACGGCAAGACTTGATCGTTAACGGTACAATATCGCTACTAAGTGCGGGCGTAAGTATTAGCAGTGCATTGGCTATGCTGGCCGGTGCTTCATCAGCGGGCCCAATAGGGGTTGCTATTGGAGCAGGTTTAATGGTTGGTGGTATGTTTTATAACGCATATCGGACTGTTGAAAGAATCAAAGCTAATATTCAATTGACTGCTATGGAAGAGTTTCAAACCGGATTGAATGCTGCATTAGGATTGCAAGCGGGTTATTCGGTGCGTAATAAACTATTAAAACAACAAACAGCCAGTGCGCTTAAGGCTGATAAAATAGAAAATGAAAAAGATTTATTTATTAATGTCCTAAAACCTGCTGGCTTTAACCTTAGTATTTCTGTTTCAGAAGAAGAAAAAATTGTTGAATTACCTTGCTACCATTTATTTGATAAACAAACAAATCTTTACTTATTAAAAAATAAACAATCATCCATTCAATATGATCTTGAATATTTAAAAAAATACTTAAGTTTTCTCTCCTTGTCTGTCAATTTATGGAAACAACAACAGCTTGAACAAGTTATTGAAGCGAGCAAACGAAAATTCACAGCAGAAGAAGTCAGAAAAATTATTGCTCAATATCCAGAGCGCTATTTAGTAGAACCAGCTAAACTTAAAACTTATATACCGATTAATGCTGAGGGTGATAATGAAGTTCTTATGCTAAGTAGAGAGCATGATAATTTAATTAAGTTGTTAAAAAATAAGCCTTACTTAGATAATTATTTATTTTCAAATGTCAATGCTATTTATTCATTATCTGGCACAGATCAACCCGAATTTATTTATGAAAATTTACAAGATTATTTAATGAAAGGTGGTTTAAAAAGAAAAATTACAGGTATTAATTTTAACTTTGGCTATGGTGACGATATTATCGTTGGTTTAGCTGAAGTAAAAAATCGTTTTCTATCATATGGTGGTCATAAAATATTTATTGGTGGAAAACAAGATGATACTTTTATTTTATTGGGCGAAAAAATAGGCGAGAATGAATATAAATATTTTAATGCCGATAACGGTAATGATACTTTAATTATTGCACAATTACCGCGTTACCATAGTAAGATATCGTTAGAAAAGGATGACAAATATGCTGGCAATGATGTGATGCTTTCTTTGACAGGAACATTTATTAATCTTGAGGAAGGTTCATTAAGATTTCTTAACGAACCTTATTTTACTAATTTTAACAATATTGAATTGTTAATTGATAATCATAATAAGACGGATGTTCATGCAGATTTAGTTAGTTTTGAAAATGTTATTGGAATAAAAAACAAGCAAGATGTTATTTTAGCTAACGATAAAGATAATATATTAAATGGTAATGGTGGTATTGATATTATTTATGGCAAGGGTGGCAAAGATACTATTATATTAAATAATGGTTATGCAAACGGTGGTGAAGAACAGGATACTTATATTATTGAGCGTTATAGTTGGAATGAATATATAGCCAGCATGGCTTGGCAAGGAATAAATTATATTTGGGATGCAGATAATGAAAAATGGATAAACGTTATAAAAAATAATAATAACATAACAGTTATTATTGATGAAAATGAATTTAAAGCTAAAAGTATTGTTAACCTTGATTATCAATTAGATGAATTATTAGTTTAGTTATAAATGGCAAAGATATTAATATTAATTTTTCGGCCACAGATAATCAGAAAAATTTAAATGCTCAACATCAAATAGATAAAAATAATATTAGTCTAATATTAAAAAATGCTTATAGATATTACGATAGTGATAGTTTAATCGCTAATCACGAATATGTTTTGCAAACAGCCGATGGTTTTTTACTATCGATGAATTTAACTGATAAAATAAAAATAAATACACCGTCAGATAAAATATTTGATACTATTCATATTAGTGAATTAGATAAAAATAAAAACGCTATGGTTAATAGTGATATAGAAATTAATTTGAAACTCAATAGTATAAAAAATTATCGGAAAAACTATATTTTACTAAACATGATTAAACCCTTATTGACTACACATAATGCACAAAATACCATATTTCATGGCGATGATGATAATAATCAATTTTTATCAATTAAAAACCATTCTTATATTAATCTTTCCCATGGTACAGATAGTTATATTATAGATGATATTAAAGTTAAAGATACTAAAAATAGTCAAGATATCATTTTTGATTTTAAGGAATTAGTAACAGGTTATACTGGGCAAGATATTATTGTTATAGTGCTAAAAAATTACAGTGGTCATGATTTTTTCTTTTATGAAGATAAATTATTATATAGTAAAGATCATGATGTCGCTGAGATTAGGTTTATTAATAATACAGATGATTTTAATGGTAAAATTTATCTCTTTGATCAAAAAAACGAAAGCTTTACTATAGAATATAAAAATAACTTATATAGTATTAAGCCTACATTTGAGATAACAACTGCTACTGAGGATAATGATAATATAGTTTATAGTAAGCGTAATATTACCCAAAGAAAGATTGATGGGTTAAGCGGTGATGATATTATCACTGATATGACTGAGTTGGGTAATATTCTTATTGGTGGTAGTGGTAATGATATTATAACTGCTAAAGGTGGTAATAATGTTATCGTCGATGGAAGTGGCAATGATATTATCACATTAGGAGATGGTAATGATATTATTATAGCAATGCAAGATGATAATATTATTTCAACGGGTAAAGGTAATAATATAATAGTAATAAATTATAATAATAATGATACCAAAGTTTTTTTAAATGAAGGGAAAAATAAAATTTTTATCCAAGGAATAGAAAATATTTATCGGAATGAGTATATTGATAATAATTTAATTATTTCATCTTAAGATAATCAGCATAAAATAACAATTTATGATTATAATAAGTATGAAAATAATCTGGAAATTGATACCTCATTAAATAATGGTATACTGTTAAATAATCAAAATGTAGATTTGTTAATAAGTACCGCCGCAGCTTTTAAACAAGATAACGGTGGTGCAGTACTTACTGATTTAGCAGATAGTGAAAGAAATTTTCTTAACCAAATATATCAATATAGTGAAATGAGTAATTTATAAAAGTAATAGTTTATTTATCATAAGGATATATTCATGCCTGTTAATTATAATCCGGATATTAATTTTGCTCATAATACCTATCTCTATTTAATGGCAAAAGATAGACTTGCTTATATTGCTGAAAAATTTGTTTTACATGGTGATAAAAATATAATGAAAGATATTAATGGAAGTTTTGGTATTGGATTATCAATCTATTATATGGCTCATGTTCGACAAGGTGGTAATAAACAAGGAGGAAAATTTTTACTTGATTTAAATGATGTTATTAATATTATTGAAATGCCAATTTCAGACAATGCTCCATTATTAATGAAGGCAAAATTGATGGCGGAAAAAATTCATGCTAAAGAAAAATTAGATAGTATGCTTGCTACAGTAATTGATATTCAAAAACGCTATCTTAGTAGTATTGATATTAATAATTATGTATCAGATCCCTATATATGGCTTGATATGTTGCCGGCCGAGACGGCTCATCATTATATTGATAGAGTAAAAAATCGCGCTTTGGAATTGAATAATAGTTTAAAAAATGCCACCTGGTTTGCGGAGTTTTTTATTAGTTTAAAAGCCAGATATTTTAATAGCGATACCAGTTCGATTGATAATATTAAAGATAATTATAATGAACTATTAAGCAAAAAAAAATATGATTATTATATTGATAGTATTAGATTTACTTTAGATAATGGTGTACAAGCGATAAAATTTAGTGAAAGAGATGATCGTCATTATTATTTTTTTGATATTGATTATTTTTTTAAAAATTACCTTGATGATCCAGCAAAATATAATGCTCAGTATTTTGAGGTTTTTGCTGGTGATCATATTATGATACTATCAATAGAAAATGAACAGGATAAAATTAATTACTTTTTTTTGATAGTAATATAGGTGTATTTAATTTTGTTAATAAAGAAAAATTTAAATCGTTTTTTATTTCTTTTTTGCAAGAACATGAAAAATCTTATCACATAGTTAAAAATGAAAGTAATAATTATCAATTAAAAATAGCCGCCTATAAAGATAATAATGATATTAAATATCAATTAATTAACTTAAGTATTGAAAATGAAGTGATAGAGACAACAGCAGCAAAAATTATTTTTGAACAACAAGAAAAATTTGCCACTCGATATATTATTAGAGAACATGAGCTTTATCCGGTTGACTTTGAATTTGTAGATATTGATTTCGTTAATAAATTTTCTATTATTAAATTAACAGGCACTGTTGATAATAAAATAGTGATAAAAAAAGTAGTTATTCAGGAGTTATCCATTGATGAAATATTAAATATTCTCAGTAATGAAGTGAGCGACTTATTTTATTTGCAAAGAGAAATAACATTAATAAAATATGATCGCGATAATATCATCTATTATGAGTTTAATGATACGATTAATATTAATTAGCAACTTTCTGAAATTGAAAATGATAAAAAATTACCTTATTTGATCAAGAAAAATGATAATTTTTTATTTATGCATGATTATGTTGTTGGTAATGAGGATAATGAAAGTGTGTTTACAATGGACACTGTTTTAGATGATAAACATACCGTCATTATTCAGATTCAGGATGATAGCGTAATCAGTAATGGTGTTGAAAGATTAAAAAATAAGCATCCAGAAAATACTACTGTGATCTTTTATGATATTCGCAGTCATAAACACCAGGTTATTCATAATTCAACTGCTTTAGCAAAAGAAGGTAATGTCCGTTGGCTAATTACTGCTCATGGTTCATATTACAATGAACTATCACCGGAGTCTTTTGCTATTAGTTTACAAAATTTGAAATCTAAAATATTTGATAATCATGATCCGCAGAAAATTATTTTTTTAGGTTGTAAACAAGCTAATAATAACATAGTAAATGATAATGGCTTTAAATTTAGCCGTGCATTGTGGTCGAAGGGATTTAGTTCAACAATGGCAGCTTATACAGAAAATATTTATATTTCTGATTCGGGTCATAGGATGGCAAGAGTAAATTTTTTGGACCAACAAATGCGAGATATGCCTGCACATATATATAAAAATGTATATCAGTATCATCAAGAATCGGGGATGCTATTTGTTAATGAACAGGATTATATTTTTGCCCTATTAGATAGTATTAATCATAATCATGTATTGGATGATACCCTTTTATTAGAAAATCATGATTATTTAAAAAAATATTTTGTAAATAAGAATGGTCAATTGGATATTGACTTAATCAGATTGGTCAGTTACGAAAATGAAGCTTATCAAATTTTTAAGTCGTATTATCATGAGATAATTAATAATAATCTTAAGTTTGATAGTCAAACTTTAATATCTAGACTAAGGGAAAACGCTATAATTGAAATTCCTATTTGGCGAAAAGTCAACTTAGATTTTATATTAGCAGATAATAGTCATATACCCATTACAGCCAAAAAAAATATTATTTTAAGATTCGCTGGCGATAATAATGCTCGTCAGCAAGCTGAATTAATCGCCGCACAAGATCAGCAGAATACCTTAGTTGCTCAGATTGATACAAAACGAAAAAAATATTTTATTGAATACGGCAATTTGACTGATTTTCAAAGCCGAACTGAGCAGCATTGGTTGTTATTAGGTCAGGTTTCCCCATCAGGTAAACAATTTAGTGGTTTAGACTCACAACAATTATCACAATCTTTAATAACTCTGAAAGAGGAATTATCATTTAATAATCCGCAAGAAATATCTATTATTAGCACCACGCAGCTAGGACAACATAGTAATCCGTTTCGTGCTGATTGGATTGTATCAGGCTTAGCAAAACAGCTTTCTGCTGCTGATATTGATACTATTTTAACATTTTATACCCATAAAAAGAGTTTTTTGGTCAAACAAAATTTATTAGATTATCACGATAGTTTTTATTGCCGTTATGATCGAACCACAAAGCAGATTTTATTAAATGAAATTCCAATTACCCAAGCTTTATTGATGAGTATCGCATTAAAGGAAATTTCTATTTGGCAGGCAATAACAGAAAGCTCGTTTTACTTACAAAATTATTTCACCGATAAGCGAGGTAATATCGATGAAAATAGACTTAAACAAGCATTGTATGATCCGGTTATTAATAAAAAAATAAATCTTTTTTTTCAACAAAATTATCATATTTCTGTTAATGCCATGGACTATTGGCAAAAAATATTTATTAAAAATATTCAGCTACCAATATGGCAACAGGCGGATGAATTATCATTATTATTGGATGCAATATATGATGATCATAGCGTGTTGCATCACTTAAGTGACCGATCACGCTGGATATTAAGGCAATATTTTTCTTTAGGCCCTAATGAGATAGATCAGGGCAAACTATTCCGTTTAATTGCAAACTATCCTGAATATTTACAGCTACAGACTGCATTAAGTGATTTGATCGGCCTCTCCTCTGACAATGGCCTGGAAGGCTTATCGCTACAACTGGCATTAGAAAAAAGCAGTTATTGGCATAAACGCATACTTATCAATTTTCTCAATTGAGGCAACAAGTTAGCCACAGCGCAGATATTGAAGGGGGAATAAGATTGTTTCCCCATGCTTTTTTGTTACATGACCATAATATTTCCGCTGCTAGTATTGCAGCGACTTTAGGTATCATATATGCATATTCTATTGATTATAATGAAAATGTTCATCAATTATTGGTCTATCATCGTAAATTATATGAACAACGATTAAAGTATTCATTTGCTAGCGAAGAATTGTATTTTTTGCAACAATTTGAACATACGTTCAATAATATCAAGTATAACGAGATGATCGGTAACACCTCACAATTCATTACCAGACAATCACTCGAACAATGGTTATCAACGGCAGTAGCAGGCAGATATCAACTAAAAGCGGGCAATTTAGTCTTTACTTAGTCTATTACTCAACAGGCAGATAATTATCAATATGCTTTGTTTGATGCTAAGAGTGGCGAGATCAAACTAAGTGGGCAGGATAAACAGAATATTTCGACAGAACTATGTAAAGGATTGACTGCTTACTTAACCGTGGATCTGCCTAAGAATTTTATTATCAATAATAAGACGACTAGAGCTGCGGAAATGGGAATAGCAAAAAACGCTGTAGATCAATTTGAATTTGATATTTATCGACTCAATCTTGATCCAGTTATGAAGAATGAAATAAGTTCATTGCTATCACTATTACCCGGTAAATCTGAATCAACTGCTCTGCCATTAACTGTAAAAGTAGGCGCAATTGATATTCAATTGGCAACTTTACAGCAAGCAGGTGCGCAGATTGATAACAAACTCGTTACCTCCCAGTCAGTTAATTTATTGTCTAATCATCCAGATAAATTGACTTTTGATGTTCAGCAGCTTAATGATTATTTGACCTTGGCGAATGGTACACGAGAGAATGCAGCACTGGTTAGCCTAATTAAACAACAACTGCAGCGCTTAAATGCACAACATAGATTACTATCTAATCAACAAGATTTGGCTTCATCTGCTCTATTATTAGAAAGACTATCCGATATTAACCACGCGACTAATCTAGATAGGAGTTTTTGGTCTCGTTTTCGGCAAAATAGTATCAAATTACCTCGTTATGCCCGCATGATGAATAAAATCGGTTATGGTACCCAGGCTATTGGCCTATTCCAATTGGCTAATTCTACCCAGATGATGTTAGCAGAGCGACAGTTAGCACAATTAAGTGATGAGCAGCGAAGTACAATTGATAAAAATATTATCATTGCCTGGAGTGCTGCTGGAGCCAATTTTAGTACTGATATTTTACAACCATTACTATTAAAAATGGCTTATAAAGCCACTGGTAGCTATAGTGTAGCCGGAACTTTTACTGGACGAGCGGCCATGCTTTTAAATATAGTTGCGACAGGTTTTGATGTTTATTATGCCTATGAAAGTTTTAGTCAACTGGCGACAGAACAAGATGCTGATGTTCGCCAGGATCTGATAGTCAATGGTACATTTTCATTGCTGGGTGCAGGTATTGGCGTTGGCACGGCGTTTGCTATTTTAGTTGGTTCATCAGTGGCCGGCCCTGTTAGTATTGCTATTGGTGCCGCATTAATGCTAGGCGGAATGACGTATAATGCGGTGCGAACAGTCGAGAAAATTAAACAAAAGATTAAATTAACTTCTGAGGAAGAATTTGAAACCGGTTTACAGGCGGCTTTGGGATTGAATTTATCATATGTAATAAAAAACAGATTACAGCAACATCAGATAGCAGATACTTTTCAACGAGCGTTATTGGAAAAACAGCGCAATCAATTTGAAGATATACTTAAACCAGCAGGCTATAATTTACATTTTTATATCGAAGAAGCACAGCAGGTTGAAGAACTGCCTTATTTTCATTTGATAGATAAACAGACAAATGAATATATTGTTGACCAGGATATTGAAGAGTTAATAATAGCAAAAAATACCAATTTATTTTCAAATTCAGTGACAACTTTATGGACAACTGACAATATTGATTTTGCGATAGAACAGAATAAAAGACGTTTTTCTGAAGCAGAAGTGAAACTAATTCTACGACAATTTCCCCATCGTTATGAGGTTGATCGAGTAAAAATAAAAGAATATATTCCCACTTCTTATGTAGCTACTGAGAAAATTATTTTATTGGCACAGGTTCATGATAATATATTGTCAAATTTTGGCGATATTGCTGTTGAACAAAATAAAATATTTACTTCTAATAGTGAAAAATCAAAAGTACTCTATTTCACCGCATTAAATAATCCCTATGATCATAATTATGATCTTATTGAAAACTATCTGACAGAAACTTACCAGAAAGAGAAGATTTCCGCAGTAAGTTTTAATACAGCCAATGGTAATGATGTTATTATTGGATTAGATACACTAGTCAATCGATTTGAAATTTATAATGGTAAAAAAATATTTATTGCGGGTAACAAAGATGATATTTTTATTTTCAATAATAGGCAATTTGCAATTAATGAAATAAAACATCTTTATGCTAAAGAAGGTAATGATAGCATTATTATCAATACCTTACCTATTCAACAAGATTTAGGCCTTATAGAGCCGGATTTTTCTATTTATAATAAACATAATGATACTAGTTTTTTTGGTAGTTATATTGATTTAGCAAATAGTACTGTAAAATATTTAAAACGACCTTTTCACCAATTTGAGTATTCCTGGAATGTAATGAAAAATTTTATTAATAGTAGCAGTAATACTTCCCAGCTTGTTGCGTCTATTAATAATTTTGAAAATGCCCGTGGGCCTGATAAGGCACATAATATTATTATCGGTAATGAAAAAAATAATATTTTATCTGCTGGTAATGGGCATGCAATATTACATGGTGGCGAAGGTAATGATGCGCTTTTGTTAACTAAGGGCTATGCTAATGGCGGCAGTGGCGTTGATCGGTATGTTATTCAACGTTATAACTGGATGGATCATATAAAATTTTTACCTGACCATCGTTTTTATAATCAATGGGATGCAGAACAGCAAATTTTTATTAATCCAAACCAACACAAGCCGCAATTTAAATTTAATCGATTGTTCGATTACCATTCTAACGTGGTTATTGATGAAGAAGGCGACAATGGTGAAACTATTGTTGAACTGGAGTATCAGTTAGATGAAATAAAATTATTTGCATTAAAAGATAGTGATGTCATCCTTAAAATTGAAATAGCGGTGCCATCTGAACTAAATAAAGTTGCTAAAAGTGATATCGAAATTAAATTAAAAAATGCCTATGGTTATCATAAAAATGGTAAGCATTTTTTAACTCATCAATATAATATCCTTACTCAGGATGGCTTTATATTGACACCTTACTTACCTCAGTCAGCCAATTTACTTAACGCTCAACCAATATTATATGAAGCTATGTATGTTAGGCGTTTAGAGCGTCATATTACCGCGGCTCGACCCTATTTTGTTGCCATTGATTTGGCTAAAAATAGCATAGAAACTTATAAAAAGGTTTATCACTTACCAGATAATATTAGGCCTATGCAAACCACATTGGAGGCGCTGGAAACAGTATTTTCCGGCGATCGGCATGATAATTATTTTTATAATATAAAAAGTGATAGCTATTTTCATATAACCAAAGGAGTGGATCATTATTATATTAGTGATATGTCAATATTAAATTTAGCCTCTATTTATATTACTTTTGATTATAGCAAAATAAATGAACATTATACTGACAATGACAGGATAATTATTTATCTTGCTGAATATAGTGGTTATGATTTTTTCTTTGTTAATAACGAATTAGTACATAAAGATAAAAAAAATGATATAGCCAGAATAAAATTTATAAATTGGCAGCAATTAGAATCAATAAATATTCTAATTCAGGACAAAAATCAGCAAAAATTTAATATAACTTTGTCTGAGCAGGGTAACTTTATAACACCATTGGATCCTATTCAGATGGCAACAGAACAAGATGATATTATTGTGTTGCCACTCGATTATCGCATAAATGACAAAATACTTGATGCCGGCGATGGTAATGATATTGTCACTGATGTTAGTGAAAAAGGGCATATTATAAAAGGCGGAAAAGGGAATGATATTATTACGGTTAAGGCGGGGAATAATATTCTGCTTGATGGTGAGGGTGATGATGCACTCTATGGCGGTGATGGCGATGATATTCTTATCTCCACTAGCGGAAATGTTACTTTAGCGGCAGGAAAAGGCAACAATATTATTTTTATCAATCAGCTTAATGGCGACGTTAAAATTATTAATAATGGGGGTAAAGATACCATTATTTTACAGGATAAAAAGATAGCGGATTATCAGATTGTGGATCACGATGGTAATCGCTCATATCTATCTACTGATGGTTTATCTAGCCTAGTGATCGAAGGTTATGACCAACAACATGCTGTTATTAATGCGGCGATTGGTCAGGGAGAAACGCTCAATAATAGACAACTTGATAGTTTAATTGATTTTATAGCTGCGTTTGATCCTAATGGAGAGAATGGCAGCATCAATTTAACTACTTATCTACCTACCTTTGATATTAATCTAGATTTTAGTGTTGCGACATTGATGTAAATACAATTATTAATAAATAAAAATTGAATATTAGGCTTTAGTGATTATTAACAATGACAGTTTTTTGTTTCATTTAATTATTAATAAGTAACGATGTAAAAATAACCAGCTAAATTGATTTTAATCAATTTAGGTATGAGCAAATAATCAACTATGTTATTCTTAGGCAAAATAAACTTTTTTTGAAAAATTATGCCATTTAAAGCTAATTATCAAATATATTTAAATAAGAAAAAATTATTTTAGGATAAGGTAGTTATGATGACGCCAAAAACCAAGATTATCATTGTCGGTGGTGGGGCAGGAGGATTAGAACTTGCAACTAAATTAGGGCATAAATTAGGGCGCAAGCATAAAGCTGAAATTATATTAGTTGATCGTAATCAAAGCCATTTGTGGAAACCGCTACTGCATGAAGTTGCGGCTGGCTCTTTGGATGACGGCGTTGATGCGCTGAGTTATTTGGCGCATGCCCGTAATCACTATTTTCATTTTCAATTAGGTTGTTTGACAGATATTGATCGTGAAAATAAAACCATTAAGCTTGCAGCGATACATGATAAAGAAGGGCAATTATTAGTTCCTGAACGACAGCTAGATTTTGATATTTTAGTTATGGCGTTAGGTAGTGTATCTAATGATTTTGGTACTGCCGGTGTAAAAGAACATTGTATTTTCTTAGATAACCCGAAGCAAGCACATCGTTTCCATGATGAAATGTTAAATTTATTTCTCAGTTACTCTGTGCGGCATAAACCGGATGATAAGATCAATATTGCGATTGTTGGTGGCGGTGCAACTGGAGTGGAATTGTCTGCTGAACTGTATAATGCTATCGAGCAATTAACGAGTTATGGTTTTGAAGGCTTGAATAAGGAAGCTCTTAATGTAACCCTGGTTGAAGCTGGAGAACGCATATTACCGGCTTTGCCTATACGGATCTCTACAGCAGCTCATCATGAATTAACTAAATTGGGTGTGCGTGTTTTAACCCAGACTATGGTAACTAGTGCAGATGCTGATGGTCTCAATACCAAATCGGCAGAAAAGATTAACGCCGATCTTATGGTTTGGGCGGCCGGTATTAAAGCACCTGATTTTATGCAGCAAATTGGTGGTTTAGAAACTAATCGAATTAATCAATTGATTGTTAAACCAACCCTACAAACGACACTTGATAGTACTATTTTTGCCATTGGTGATTGTGCCTCTTGCCCTAAAAAAGAGGGGGGATTTGTGCCTCCACGGGCACAAGCTGCCCATCAAATGGCGACTTTATGTTATAAAAATATTCTGGCATTACTAGAAGGTAAAGAGTTAAAAGAGTATGTCTATAAAGATCATGGCTCCTTAGTCTCATTGTCTCGTTTTAGTACCGTTGGCAGTTTGATGGGAAATTTAGTAGGCGGTGATATGATGGTTGAAGGAAAAATTGCTCGTATAGTCTATATTTCACTTTATCGCATGCATCAGATAGCATTACACGGTTATATTAAAACTGGATTGATGATGTTAGTGGGTAGCATTAATCGTATCATTCGACCGAGATTAAAATTACACTAATTTACGCTGAGTATTATTAATAGCTCTAGATTTGATATTAACCATTGCGTCTTATTTTAATTAAATAAGACGCAATGAATTAATTTATACTTGATGTGATTGAAAATCGGCTATTAATTGACCAACGAAAGAGAGCCTTTCAGTATAATTGCTTAGTGGTTTAACAAATTTCAATTTATTAGGCCCATCTAGCCGATAAATAGCGGGTGAATTTTGTAGTAATTCGATAAGAAAAGTGGCGTTGACTCTATTTTGTTCACTAAATTCAATAAATCCGCCTTTTTCATGTGCTTCTATTCGTTTAATACCTAATGCTTGCGCATGTATCCGGATGGCAGTAGATTGGAGTAACTGCTTGCCTGCATCGGGTAGGCTACCGAAACGATCGATAAGTTCAATTTTTAACTCATCCAACTCATTGTCATGTTTGGCGCTAGCGATCCTTTTATAAAAAGATAATCTGAGATTGACATCGGGTATGTAATCATCCGGCAGTAGTACCGGCATTCTTAACTCAATTTCAGTCTGTTGGCGGGTTAGCTCTTCTAAAGAAGGTTGTTTGCCTTGCTTTAACGCCTCAACGGCATTTTCTAGCAGTTCCATATAAAGTGTAAATCCGATAGTGGTCATCTGTCCGCTTTGTTCTTCACCAAGCAACTCTCCTGCCCCTCGAATTTCTAGATCATGGGTTGCTAATGCAAAGCCAGCACCAAGATCTTCCAGCGCTGCAATCGCTTCAAGCCGTTTTTGCGCATCGATGGTCATCGCTTTCGGCTGGGGTGTTAAGAGATAAGCATAGGCTTGATGATAAGAGCGACCAACTCTGCCACGTAATTGATGTAATTGCGCTAAACCAAAATGATCGGCACGTTCAATAATGATAGTATTAGCGCTAGGAATATCGATTCCTGTTTCAATAATGGTGGTGCAAATTAATACATTGAATCGCTGCCGATGGAAATCGGTCATCACTCGCTCCAAATCTCTCTCACGCATTTGCCCATGGCCAATTACAAAACGCGCTTCAGGTACCAGCGACTCCAAACGCTGTTTGGCTTTCTCAATATATTTTACATCATTAAACAGATAATAAACTTGTCCACCACGCAATATTTCACGCAAAATGGCTTCCCGCACTATTAAGTCGTCATATTGACGAACAAAGGTTTTAACGGATAATCGACGAGAAGGAGGAGTAGCAATAATAGACAGATCACGCATGCCACTCATTGCCATATTAAGGGTTCGAGGTATAGGTGTTGCCGTTAATGTCAGAATATCAACATTAGCTCGCATCGATTTAATTAACTCTTTGTGACGAACCCCGAAACGATGTTCCTCATCGACAATCAATAATCCAAGTGCTTTCCAACGAATATCATTTTGCAGTAATTTATGGGTACCAATCAAGATATCTATTTTTCCTTCAGCCGCTGCATTGATAATCTGTAGCTGCTCTTTGTTACTACGAAAGCGTGACAGCATTTCAATCCGTACTGGCCAGTTAGCAAAACGGTCGCGAAAATTATCGAAATGTTGTTGCGCCAGTAGCGTTGTTGGCACCAATACGGCAACTTGTTGATTATTGGTTATTGCCAGGAATGCAGCTCGCATCGCTACTTCGGTTTTACCAAAGCCAACATCACCACAGACTAAGCGATCCATGGCAATTGGTTGGCACATATCACTTAAAACAGCATTAATAGCTTGTTCTTGATCGACGGTGGTTTCGAAGGTAAAACCTTGACAAAAAAGTTGATATTGCATTTTATCGTGTTTGAAAGCAAAACCTGGCTTGATACTACGCTGAGCGTGAATATCTAACAACTCGGCGGCAACATCACGAATTTTTTCGGCTGCTTTTTGTTTCGCTTTAATCCAGACATCACCACCTAATTTATGTAGTGGTGCACTTTCATCACTGGCACCACTATAGCGACTAATTAAATTTAGGGATGAAACAGGAACATAAAGTTTATCATTGCCAGCATATGTTAGCACTAAGTACTCGGCTTGAATACCGCCCGCAGCTAAAGTGGTTAAGCCCTGATAACGCCCAACACCATGTTCAAGGTGAACAACGGGTTGTCCTGGTCGCAATTCGGCTAGATTACGGATCAATAGATCGGTATTAATGGCTTTACGTTGTTCGGTATGACGTTGAATAACCCGTTCACCTAAAATATCGCTTTCACAAATAAAGGCAATTTGTTGATCTTGATTAATAAACCCCTGTTCAGCCGCACCCACTGTAATATAAAAACCAGGTTTATGAGCTTCATGCAAGGTTTTAATCCTGGTGGGATCAATTTTTATCCGTGCCAGTAACTCTTGTACTGTTTCACGTCGCCCAGCGCTTTCGGCAGAAAAAACAATCCGCCCAGTAAAATTCTTACTGAATTGATCGAGCTTATTTAGTGGAGCTTTATTCTGCTGACTGATACTTAAATCAGGTAAAGCTAAGTAGGGCAAGTTGGTATAGCCTGCTTTTTGGGCAACCGATTCAACGGATATTTTAATACGCGGCCATGCTTTAAGGCCACGATTAAGTTGTTCGCTATTTAGCCAAAGTGTTTCAGGGGGTAGTAGCGGACGCATGGGATCAACTCGGCGACTCTCATAGCGCTGATAAGTGTCAGTCCAAAATCTATCAGTAGCGGCAGCTAAATCTTGGGTAATTAGCAATGTATTGGCAGGTAAATAGTCAAACAGCGAAGATAACGGCTGATTAAAAAAAAGAGGTTGCCAATATTCAATTCCTGCAGGTAGTATTTTTTTACTGATTTGTTGATAAATATGCTCAGGATCACGGCGTACGTCGAAATGTTCTCGCCATTGGCTACGAAATAATTCAATGGCTTTATCATCAGTCGGGAATTCGTGAGCAGGCAGTAAATTTATCTGCTCAACTTCACTAATCGTAAGTTGGCTATCAACATCAAAAGTTCTTAAGCTATCGATTTCATCATCAAAAAAGTCAATCCGATACGGAAAGTCGCTACCCATTGGAAAGAGATCTAGTAACGCTCCACGTGTAGCATATTCACCATGTTCGAGCACTTGATCAACGTTTCGATAACCGGCTTTATCGAGATTATTACGCAATTTTTCACGTGCAAGTTTATCTCCTTTATGCATAACCAGGGCATTGCTGGTTAGAAAATCAATAGGGCAAACTTTTTGCATTAAGGTATTAACCGGAAGAATTAATAAACCTTTTGTCAGGGTTGGTAGTCGATAAAGGTTGGCTAACCGCGTTGAAATAATTTCTTGATGTGGTGAAAAACTATCATAAGGAAGCGTTTCCCAATCTGAAAGCATTGTGACTAAATTTGGCGAAAATTGTTGTATTTCATCACATAATTTTAAGGCATTATGCGTATCTTGAGTGATCAAAACCACAAGACCCGGATGGCGATCGACAATATCAGCACACTCAACAGCGGCTGCCGCGCCAATTAGACACCCCAAATGGCGAGTATCACCTTGCTGTTTGGGGAGTTGGTAATAATATTTTGCCGACATATGGATTAATTAATTCTCATTGATAGAAATTGTAATACTTGTTTTGTTGACACTAAAACAAACGAAAAATAGTCTAATCTGTTAAGTTAGATATAAAAAATCGTAAAACATTGGCTTAGGGTGGTTCCATTCAGTAACGCTACCCTTTATTATCGCCAAACACTTCGCTTTGGCAACAGAGGTATATCGGATTTCATGTCTCAGTCTGTTATCTTTTATATTGGTCTACGTTACATGCGTGGACGAACAGGTGACCGGTTTGGTCGGTTTGTATCGAGTTTATCTACGATTGGCATTGCACTAGGCGTTATGGCATTAATTACCGTCACTGCTGTTATGAATGGTTTTGAACGTTCATTGCAACAGAGTATTTTGGCATACATGCCACAGGCTATTTTAACGACACCTAAAGGTAATCTCAATCCCAATCAATATCCAGCAAAAAATGTAACCTATTTACAGGGAATTAATCGCATAGCCCCCATTGTTGAAAGTGATGTGGTATTACAGAGCAGGCAAAATGTGGGAGTTGCGGTTATGATCGGCGTTGATGAAGCGTCGAGCGAGCCTTTGTTAAAACATCTGCAAGAGGTTGATCCGACAGTTTTAACCGCCGGCAGTTATCATGTTATTTTAGGCATAAAATTGGCTGAACAACTGGAGGTAAAGCGAGGAGATCAATTGAGATTAATTGTGCCTGGAGTTAGTCAACTTACACCAATGGGCAGAATACCCAGTCAGCGTTTATTCACGGTAGCTGGCGTTTTTGCTACCCAAGGTGAAGCCGATAATAGTGAATTATTGGTTAATCAGCAGGATGCGGCACGATTAATGCGTTATCCGATCGGTCATATTACGGGTTGGCGTCTTTATCTTGATTCACCTTTAACTGTTGATAGCTTGAGTCAACAAACGTTACCGACAGGTATGATATGGAAGGATTGGCGAGAACGAAAAGGAGAGTTTTTTCAGGCGGTTAGAATGGAAAAAAATATGATGGGCTTATTATTGAGTCTCATTATTGCCGTGGCAGCGTTTAATATTGTTACTTCACTTTCATTATTAGTCATGGAAAAACAGTCTGAAGTGGCTATTTTACAGACATTAGGTTTAAAGCGAGGCCAAATTATGGCTATTTTTATGCTACAGGGAGCTGGAGCTGGGATCATTGGTACCCTCATTGGCACATTATTAGGTCTATTTATCGCAAGCCAGCTTAATATAATAATGCCAATGTTAGGTTTATTAGCTAAGGGTATCGAATTGCCGATATCTATTGATCCTGGCCGTATTATATTCATTGCTTTATCTTCAATTGCTATCTCATTATTGGCTACCCTTTATCCAGCTTGGCGTGCAGCCACCGTACAACCTGCAGAGGCTTTACGTTATGAATAATTCTCCGCTACTAGTTTGCCAAGACCTCTGTAAAAGTTATCAAGATGGCAAAATTTCGACTAACGTGCTTAAAAATATCTCATTTTCTATCAACAAGAGTGAAATGATGGCAATTCTGGGTAGCTCAGGTTCTGGCAAGAGTACGCTACTTCATTTATTGGGTGGGTTAGATACGCCAACCAGTGGGGAGGTCATTTTTAATGGTAAAAAAATTAGTTCGCTTTCTACCAGTGACAGAGCAGAACTGCGTAATCAAGAGTTAGGATTTATTTATCAATTTCATCATCTATTACCGGATTTTACCGCGTTGGAAAATGTGATGATGCCATTATTAATTGGCGGAATGACACGGATAAAAGCGCAACAAAAAGCCGATGAAATGCTAGCCGCAGTAGGTTTATCGCATCGAGTAAATCATCGTCCGGCTGAATTATCTGGCGGTGAGCGTCAACGAGTTGCAATTGCCCGGGCAATCGTTAACGAACCCGCTTTAGTATTAGCCGA
Source organism: Arsenophonus endosymbiont of Apis mellifera (assembly GCF_903968575.1). Classification (NCBI taxonomy): domain Bacteria; kingdom Pseudomonadati; phylum Pseudomonadota; class Gammaproteobacteria; order Enterobacterales; family Morganellaceae; genus Arsenophonus; species Arsenophonus endosymbiont of Apis mellifera. The sequence goes on from NZ_CAJCFU010000066.1 coordinate 92,795, forward strand.
TGAACCAACAGGTAATTTAGATTTACACAATGCAGATGTCATTTTTGATCTATTATTGGAACTTAATCAGCAAAAGGGAACGGCATTTTTAGTAGTAACCCATGATTTGCGGCTCGCTGGCCGTTTAACGCGTCAGTTGGAAATGCGGGATGGTTATTTACAGGATGAGCGGACCTTAAAGGGAGTGCAATAATCATGGCGGAATTGCCCGGTGCGTTAAAAATTGCACTTCGCTTTAGTCGAGGTAAAAAAAGGGCTGGCTTGGTTTCATTGATATCAATTATCTCTACACTGGGTATTGTGCTCGGCGTTGCTGTGTTAATTATTGGTTTAAGTGCGATGAATGGCTTTGAACGTGAATTAAAAAATCGCATACTTTCAGTTGTCCCTCATGGCCAGATTGCGGCAGTCAATCAACCTTATTTAAATTGGCAAGCTGATTTAGCTAAGGTGCGACAAACTTCCGGAGTGGTTGGTGTATCACCGTATATTAATTTTACCGGATTACTTGAAAAAGGAAGTGCGTTGAAAGCAATTCAAGTAGCCGGTGTTGATTTATCGTCAGAGCAAACTGTCAGTTCATTACCTAATTTTATATTGAATGATGCATGGCAAAAATTAAAACCAGGCAATAACGAAATTATTTTAGGTCAAGGTGTCGCAGAAACATTAAAAGTTTCGCCCGGCGATCATATTACCATCATGATCCCTAATCATGATGATAAATTACGTATTCAGCAACCGAATCGAATTAGTGTCACAGTTATTGGTGTATTCAAATTAAATGGCATGTTAGATCATCAATTGGCAATCGTACCATTGCAAGATGCCCAGCAATATTTAGCCTATGGTGATGGTATTACTGGTTTTCAGATCCGTGTAACGGATGTTTTTGCTGCCAATAAAGTTGTTTATGATGCAGGCATAAATACTGGCCATTATGTCACTATTAAAAGTTGGATAGCCGATTATGGTTACATGTATAGCGATATTCAAATGGTAAGAGGCATCATGTATCTTGCCATGATATTGGTCATTGGTGTTGCCTGTTTTAATATTGTATCTACGCTGGTCATGGCGGTAAAAGACAAAAGCAGTGATATTGCGATATTAAGAACACTTGGTGCTAAAGATAGTTTTATTCGTGCGATTTTTTTATGGTATGGATTAATAACGGGAATGGTTGGTTGTTTTATTGGTATGTTAGTTGGGGTTTTTATATCACTAAATTTAACGACTATTATTAAATGTATAGAAAATATTGTTGGTCATCCTATTTTGTCCGGTGATGTTTATTTTATCGATTTTTTACCCTCTGAGCTGCATATTACCGATGTATTTTATGTCATGTTAACAACATTAATTTTAAGTTTACTCGCTAGTTGGTATCCAGCTAAACGGGCAACAAAAATAGATCCGGCGCGTATTTTGAGTGGGCAATAACCGTTGTGGTTTTTGCTGGCATTATCTAAAAGAGGCGATTGTTTGATTGAAAGTAATGGGTCGTATAGCATGAAAAAGGATACTGTCTATGATGCGGTTTCATTGTCGGCTTAGAAAGTTACGTAAAAAGAAAAACTTACATCGACAAAGATTTCGTTGTTGTCTTTTTTACCGTGATAAACAGTTGATTGATAAGATGAAAAGAAAAAAAATTGTCATTTTAACCGGCGCCGGTATTTCTGCTGAGTCTGGCATTCGTACTTTTCGAGCTACAGATGGTTTATGGGAAGAGCATCGAGTTGAAGATGTCGCAACACCTGAAGGTTTTGTTAGAGATCCAGAATTAGTACAACGTTTTTATAATCAGCGTCGTTATCAATTACAGCAACCGGATATAAAACCCAATGCCGCCCATTATGCGTTAGCCAAATTAGAACATCTTCTGGGTGATAATTTTTTATTAGTTACGCAAAATATTGATAACTTGCATGAAAAAGCAGGTAATAGACGCATTATTCACATGCATGGTGAATTATTAAAAGCTCGTTGTTGCCAAACAGGTCAGATTATTGAATGGAAAGGTGATTTAACCACCGATGATCGTTGTCACTGTTGCCAATTTCCGCAACCTTTGCGTCCCCATATTGTCTGGTTTGGTGAAATGCCACTAGGCATGGAGGTGATTTATCAAGCTCTATCATCAGCGGATATTTTTATCGCCATTGGTACCTCGGGCCATGTTTATCCTGCTGCTGGATTTGTCCATGAAGCTAAACTTGCTGGTGCACATACTGTTGAATTAAATCTTGAGCCCAGTCAGATCGAAAGCCAGTTTGATGAAAAACATTATGGCGCGGCAACAAAAATTGTTGAAAAGTATATTGACGGTTTAGTTGCAGAGTTCAAACTATGATTAAGTATTAGTGTGTTTTATTAATATATGCTGCTAAAGCTGATTTGACGCAATAATTGTCATTAATTCCTTCCGCATAATGCGCTAACAATTCATTGAGGGAGGAGAAATGGATAGGCTTTTAGAGCGTTTTTGGGAATATATTGCGATTAACAGTCAGTCAAAGACTTATACAAAATCTAAGCCTAGCAGTTCTGGCCAAGTAAAATTAGCGCAGTTATTATTGAGCGAACTATCAGAGTTAGGAATTTCTACTAGCGAGCTGCTAGAAAACGGTTGTGTAATGGCGAAGCTACCCGCCAATATTGAACGTTCTATTCCTGCTATTGGTTTTATTTCCCATCTCGATACTTCACCTGATTTTGTCGGTAAAAATGTTAAGCCGCAACTCATTGAAAATTATCGTGGTGGTGATATCGCATTAGGTATTGGTAATTCGGTATTATCACCCGTGACGTTTCCCATTCTGCATGAAATGATAGGTAAAACGATAATTACTACTGATGGTAAAACTTTATTAGGGGCAGAAAATAAAGCGGGTATTGCTGAAATTATGACGGCGATAAGCCATCTTAACCTCCAAAGGGTACTCCCACCGACATAAGGTGGGAGGGGAATTTGGTCGGGCTTGAAAAGCCCGAAGA
>NZ_CAJCFU010000067.1:0-817 GCF_903968575.1 Arsenophonus endosymbiont of Apis mellifera
ATCGCTGGCAACAAAGGATAAGGGTTGCGCTCGTTGCGGGACTTAACCCAACATTTCACAACACGAGCTGACGACAGCCATGCAGCACCTGTCTCAGCGCTCCCGAAGGCACGCCTCTATCTCTAAAGGCTTCGCTGGATGTCAAGAGTAGGTAAGGTTCTTCGCGTTGCATCGAATTAAACCACATGCTCCACCGCTTGTGCGGGCCCCCGTCAATTCATTTGAGTTTTAACCTTGCGGCCGTACTCCCCAGGCGGTCGATTTAACGCGTTAGCTCCGGAGGCCACAGTTCATGACCACAACCTCCAAATCGACATCGTTTACAGCGTGGACTACCAGGGTATCTAATCCTGTTTGCTCCCCACGCTTTCGCACATGAGCGTCAGTCTCTGTCCAGGGGGCCGCCTTCGCCACCGGTATTCCTCCACATCTCTACGCATTTCACCGCTACACATGGAATTCTACCCCCCTCTACAAGACTCTAGCTAACCAGTCTTGAATGCCATTCCCAGGTTAAGCCCGGGGATTTCACATCCAACTTAATTAACCGCCTGCGTGCCCTTTACGCCCAGTAATTCCGATTAACGCTCGCACCCTCCGTATTACCGCGGCTGCTGGCACGGAGTTAGCCGGTGCTTCTTCTGTCGCTAACGTCAATTGCTAAGAATATTAACCTTAACACCTTCCTCACGACTGAAAGTACTTTACAACCCGAAGGCCTTCTTCATACACGCGGCATGGCTGCATCAGGCTTGCGCCCATTGTGCAATATTCCCCACTGCTGCCTCCCGTAGGAGTCTGGGCCGTGTCTCAGTCC
>NZ_CAJCFU010000068.1:0-2729 GCF_903968575.1 Arsenophonus endosymbiont of Apis mellifera
TTAAGTTTTTCAAACTCCTTAATGGTTTCATCAACTTCTTTGCCTACCGCATACTTCATTTTTGCTGCAGCGCTAGCAACTATTTCCAGTTCATTGCCTTTAAATGTTCCGCTACCAACTACCTTGGCCAAAGAATCAGCCATAGCATGTTGCGTAATACCGTTTGCTGATAATCTTTTGGCTAAATCCTGTAACTGGCCTGCCGTTTTTCCGGCGTAGCCGCCCGTGAGCGAAAGCTGTTTATTAAACTGATCAAATTCATTCGCTCCCTGATAGGCGGCAATAGCAGCGGCCACTGTAGAGCCAGCCAATCCACCCATTAACAAACGGGTTGGCGTTAATATTGAACCCATCGCTTTTAAGGCATTACTTACACCACCAAACGAGTCTTTAATCTGTCCACCCTGTTGCACCAATACCATCCAGGCTGGCATACCTGAAGCCAATGAGGTCACCACATCGGTCATCTGCATAGGTAACATACGCATTGCATGACGATATTGTCCCATCGTTACCGAGCCATTCATGAACGCTTTTTCTTGTTCTTTTAATTTGGCAATCATCGGCGCTGCCTGTTGAGAAATGCCCATCTGCTCCGCTTTTAGTTCAAGAACTTCAGTTCGCGTCTTGCCTATCGTGTCTGATTGCTGTTTTAATGTGTTTAGAAAATTATCAGCGGCTAACTTCGCTCGTTTTGAAGATTCTTCCTGTGCAAGTAGCGCTCTCCCTTCTGCGGTCAGCGCCAGATTCATCCGGCTTAGCTTATCTTTCGACTCTTCTAGTATCGTGTTGTAATCAATAAACTGGTCAAGGGGGAGTAAACCTTTTTGATGTGAAGCGGCGAGTTTACGGCTAATTTTATCCAGTTCATCAAACGCTTTATTGGTGGGATTAATTCGATTTAACAGGTCGTTAAGTTCACTTTTTTGCGTCTTAATGGTTTCGACATTTCTCAGTGAGGCTAAGCTAACTTTTTTTAATCCACCCTCCAGATTTGAGGAAGCCTTTTCAACCTTTTCCGCTGTTCCCTGAAATGACTTTAACTTCTGTTCACCTCTTTCCAAATCCGCCGTGTTTACTTTTAATGAAATCGTGGCGATATCGGTCATACCGGATTCCTTGCAACAAAAAGCCAGCACAGGGCTGGCGTAGTAATTGATTTATACCTTAAGGTGCTCAATTGATTGATGTATCGTTTTCTCAGTTGATTAATCGCAAGAGATTCTCTTTGACAAAGTTTCGGCGTTCCGTTTCATCAGCAAGCACGACAACCCCGCGTCTTTCTATATATTCCATTAGCGTCTCAATATCCCCGATAAAATAATTAGAGGGGACGACTTCTGTCCGAGTTACACTGCCATTTTCATAGTCAAGAATAATTCTTCCACAAATAGCGGGTAAATTATTTTGCAAAGGGGCTTTGCCAATGAACTCACCCTCAATCGGTACACGAGCAGCAAGAGATAATGCCTTAGTAAATTTTTCTTCGGCGATTTCTTTATAGCTGCAACCAAAATGGCTTTTCAATGCTGACCATAACGTGATGGTTGCCTTGCCCTGATGTTCATGTGGCACACTTTTACCACGAGTCAGTACCAGTTGTTTGATGGCTTCTTGCTGTTCTACTGTAATACATCCAGCAATTTGCTTAACTTTTTTACGTGGTTTAGCTTTAACCTCACCCGTAGTCCAATACTCATAGAGCACATCATCACACTCTTCTTGATACTGAATAACTTTGTCACGGATTTCTGACTTAACTTTGTTTGGACTAATGGTTGCCAACCATCCAGCAAGTTTACGCAGAGCTAGGCAAGTCATATTGCGCTCCTTGCCATCCTCAGCAACCATTGTGATTTCCGCAATAGTTGAATTAAACTTTTGTTTTAACTTAGTAAATTGGGATGCCCAATCCATTCCCATGCCATCAACAATAGGTTTCATTGGCACGTACGGTTCGCCATTATAATTTACTACATATAAATTGTTACCGTGGAAAGGTACGTTAATTGTTGATATAGTATTCATAGTTCGTTTCTCTAAAGTTTCGGACTAAAACTGAAGCCCTGACTACCACTAATAGTTGGGGCTTCGACCATTTAAGCAATTACAACCCCTTCTTTCTTCAAACTCTCTTTCAGTCTTTGGACTATTTCTGAGTTTAGCGATCTTCCTTGCTCTTTTGCTACTTTCTTTAATGCCTCTTTTACTTCTGACTGCATCCTCACGCCTATCGGCGCAATATCTCTTGTTTTCATAACCATTAATCCATACACAAAGATATCATTATAGTAACACGGTGATAATATGAAGTCAATTTTTTATTGGCTACACTGTGCATTCAATTCACAATATAGGTGGAACTATGAAAGGAATGAGAAGCATTACTCCATTTGGTGTAAGAATGCCAGACGATCTTAAAGAAAAGCTAACAGTAAGAGCTGCCCAAAATGGCCGTTCCTTAAACTCTGAAATAGTTATGATATTACAGTCAGCGGTAAATGAAACCTCTACAAGTAAAACGATTGAATCTATAGCAAAAACAGAAGCAGATAAAATAAAAGAAGCTTTAGAAGAAACTTTAACTAAATTATATAATGATAAAAAATAACTAGCATAACGATTAATAACTTATGGGTATTAATAATCAGATTTATTGGTGCATTATCGCTAAGGCTTTCGCTTCCATCACCCGTATATCATTAAATAAAGCGCCTTTATCCTGATTA
>NZ_CAJCFU010000069.1:0-2044 GCF_903968575.1 Arsenophonus endosymbiont of Apis mellifera
ATTGGTGGGCGATACCAGATTCGAACTGATGACCCCCTCCTTGTAAGGGAGATGCTCTACCAACTGAGCTAATCGCCCGTCGTGTTGGAGGTGCATTATAGGGATAGTTCTGCATGAGTCAACGGTTTTTCAAAGGAAAATATCCGTTCGTTGCAAAATTAAGCAAGATGCACCTAATATTATCGCCACAAAATAATATTTATTTAAACTTATTTAGTCTAGATCTTATCAGGATAAATTAAGCATTTTTACTGCAAAATTAACAAATGAAGTATGAATATCGTGCTAACAGCATTGAGGAATTAAGTTGCAGTGATAAAATAACCGACTGTAAATTTATCACTGATTAGATTCGATATAAAAAAAGGTCATTAAGGCAATCCTAATGAATAAAATAAAAACTCGTTTTGCACCCAGTCCAACTGGTTATCTTCACGTCGGCGGCGCTCGTACTGCACTCTATTCTTGGCTTTATAGTCGACATAATAACGGCGATTTTGTCTTACGTATTGAAGACACCGATCTTGAGCGTTCAACACAAGAAGCCATTGACGCCATAATGGATGGAATGAACTGGTTGAGTTTAAATTGGGATGAAGGTCCTTACTATCAAACTAAACGCTTCGAACGTTATCATGCCGTTATCGATCAAATGCTTAGCGCCGGGACAGCTTATCGCTGTTACTGTTCTAAAACACGATTAGACAATTTACGTGAAGAGCAGATGGCTAGAGGCGAAAAACCTCGTTATGATGGCTGCTGCCGTGATCATGCTCATAATCATACACCGAATGAAGCTCACGTAGTGCGCTTTCGTAACCCGCCAGAAGGCGCTGTGATTTTTGAAGATCAAATCCGTGGCCCAATTGAATTTAGTAATCTTGAGCTAGATGATCTTATCATACGCCGTACCGATGGCTCTCCTACCTATAATTTCTGTGTTGTTATTGATGACTGGGATATGAAAATCACTCATGTGATCCGTGGTGAAGATCATATTAATAATACTCCGCGACAAATTAATATATTAAAAGCACTTGGCGCGCCAATACCTGTATATGCGCATGTTTCAATGATCTTGGGCGATGATGGTAAAAAATTATCTAAACGTCATGGGGCGGTCAGTGTCATGCAATACCGCGATGACGGTTATCTACCAGAAGCCTTATTAAACTATTTGGTACGTCTCGGATGGTCCCATGGCGATCAAGAAATCTTTAGCCGGGATGAAATGATCAGTTATTTTTCCTTAGATGCGATTAGCAAATCCGCTAGTGCCTTTAATACCGACAAATTATTGTGGCTTAATCATCATTATATCAATTCATTACCTGCCGAATATGTTGCTACTCATTTAGCATGGCACATTGAGCAGCAAGGTATCGATACCCAAATCGGACCAAGCTTAGCAGATATAGTCAAGCTTCTCGGTGAACGCTGTAAGACCTTAAAAGAAATAGCCACTTCATGTCGCTATTTCTATCAGGATTTTGCTGAGTTCGACGCCGGCGCCGCTAAAAAACATTTACGCCCAATAGCGCGCTTGCCATTAGAAACGGTACGGGCAAAATTAGCAGCAATTAGCAATTGGACATGTGAAAATGTCCATCAGGCAATTGAATCAACGGCGACAGAACTTGAAATTGGGATGGGAAAAGTGGGTATGCCACTACGGGTCGCCGTGACAGGAACAGGCCAATCGCCAAGTGTTGATGCCACTGTGCATGCTATTGGCCAAACTCGTTCATTAAAACGTATTGATAACGCTTTGGTTTATATTAATCAACGTGAAAAAAGTGCTAACTAATGAAATTAGGCTAGCGTAAAAACACATTATTATTGTAACTTTATTTATCATACGAGGCTGTATGAGCATTTTTTCATCGGTTAACCGCTATTTTTATATTAATCGATTGACAGTCTTATACAGCTTGCATATCATGCGCTCGTCTAATCGACTTTGTGTAGGGGCTATAGCTCAGCTGGGAGAGCGCTTGCATGGCATGCAAGAGGTCAGCGGTTCGATCCCGCTTAGCTCCACCAA